>CAIJNR010000001.1 GCA_903822055.1 uncultured Francisellaceae bacterium
AAATTTCCCTAATAAATTTTTAGCTAAAATATTAGCGTTTATAATTTTCCCGTTTGGTAAAAATTATGAAGCACCAAATGATATTTCTGAACATTCTATAAGTAATATTATGATTAAAAATACTGCAATAAGAACCAGATTGCTTTCTGGTAGTTATATAGCATCTGATGATAACTGGGAAGTTGCATTTAAAAAGATGTTGAATATTGCCGTGCTTTCTAAAAAAATTGATTTGGCAGAAAAATCTGGAGTTATTCCTAAAAATATTGATTTAGATTTAACTATTAATATGGCTGTACAAGAAAAAATTTTAACGGAATTAGAGGCTAATTTAATTAAAGAAGCAGAATTGGCTGTTAATGATGCTATGAAAGTAGATGAATTTAGTGTGAATAATTTATAATTCCCCTCACCTGTAAACCAGCCGATAGCTACCTAAAAATTTTTTTAAATAAATTTTGTCTAAGCTATTGACTTACTAATGGGTATTATGGCCAAATAACAATTATTGTTAACTTAGTTTCTATTCATTAGAGAAAACTTAACAACTCAACAATTAACAGTTTAAGGGATAGTAATTATGCCACGGAAAACCGATAAGCGCGTCCGATTAATAGAAGCTGCTATGGTATTAATCCATCAGCAAAGTTTTAATTTAACAACATTAGCTGATATTGCTCATAAAGCTGATGTTCCTCTTGGTAATGTTTACTATTACTTCAAGAAGAAAGAAGATATAGGTGAAGCAGTTATAGAAAAATTGGCAACAACGTACAGTGAGTTGCTAAAACATTTGGATGAATTTGCTCAGCCACTTGACAGGTTGAAAGCGTTTTTAAAACATACAATCTCTAATGAGAGTTTAGAACAAGTTGCTCGTTATGGTTGTCCTGTGGGTGGATTATGTCAAGAATTAAGCAAGCAAGGTGGTCCATTGGCTGATCGTGCTGCTAAATTATTACATGATTTATTAGGGTGGTCAGAAGCGCAATTTAATTCTATGGGTTGTGGAGCAGAATCAGCAAATTTTGCTTTAACTCTAATTTCCAGTGTTCAAGGAACATACTTATTAACCCATACCTTTAAAGATCCACAATTTTCTATTCGTCAGTCAGAGATTTTATTATCTTGGATAGAAAGACTGAAATCTAAACATCAAACCACTAAAGTAGGAGCTGAAGAAGCATTTGCCTAATTCTTCTTATTATTTAATGACTGTCTGTTTATATCTAACAGGCAGTCGTTTTTATTTTATGTTTATGTAGGTAATTTTTAACACAATTATGAAATTTATATAATGTCTTTAATAAAGAACGCTATAAATTCTTGGCACATACTTATAAATAAACATCAACATGTTGTTATTTTTAGTGAAATAGCGACAGTTGTTTTATTTGCTGGTGTTATACATTTTTTACTAAATAAATTAATCGAACGTTTTCCAGCAATTTATTCTAAATATCATAAAAAACCTGATCAATTTTTAATTGATTTTATTGTTAAATCAATTCATAGGCCACTTGTAGCATTAATATGGTTGATGTCTAGCGTCATGTCTATAGAGTTGATTTACCAAAAATCCATGCATTCTGCCAAATTATTTATAACTATATTAATTTTTATTTGGTTATTATTTAGGATCTTGCAGGAAGGAGAAAAATATTTAATTAATTTTGTGTATAAAGGCGATCAAAAAGTTTTTCGACAAAACAAAACAACCATAATAGCAGTTGGAAGGTTACTAAAGATTGTCTTAGCAATATGGGTGTTTTTAATCCTAATGCAAGCGTTGCATATTGATATTACTGGGATAGTTGCAATTGGTGGTGCTGGTACCATCGTGCTTGGTCTTGCTGCCAAAGAGTTGTTAGCTAATTTTTTTGGTGGCATGATGATTTTTATGGATCGGCAATTTATGGTTGGCGATTCTATTAAGTCACCAAATCAAGATATAGAAGGAGCAGTTGAATATATTGGTTGGCGTTTAACTAGAATTAGAACTTTAGATGGATCTTTATTATATGTACCAAATTCTGTTTTTTTAACGATTAGCGTCGAAAATTGTTCTAAGAGAT
>CAIJNR010000002.1 GCA_903822055.1 uncultured Francisellaceae bacterium
AAAATAAGCTTATTATTGTTTATAAAACTTTGCCCTAATGTTAAAACTAAAATACTCTTAAATCCTATTGATACTCCGAATAGTAAAATTACTTGAATTATTAACATAGAAACAACAGTATACCACCAGTTACCATTAACTAATTGAAAGCTTATTTTTATTGCTTCTTTAATGTTTTTTCCTTCAGTAGTAATTATCACAAATGGTAAAAAGACAGAGTAAAAGAACATAACCATACCTATGATCCCAACAATGTATAATATGAATTTGATAAACAGATATTTTTCAGGACAAAATTCAGCTGCTAGACTTAAAAATAACATGGATAAAATAATAACAAGAGATAAAATTAATGAAAATGATTTTTTATAACTTACTATAACTACTTGCTTAAAGCTTACGTTCCTATTATTTACATACTGATTAATTCTATATGCTATGCTCATAGTAAAAATAAAGCCTATAATTGTTAACGCAGACAAAACCAACCAATAATATACACTATATAAATACAACCCTAGTCCATTCAACAAAATTACTGATAAGCTATTATAGATCGTATACATTAAAGCAAAAACCAGGGTTTGGTTAGCTGTTAACTTCCAAAGTTTAAGCCCAGTTTTAATTAATTGAAATATATTTTGAGGTTGCGTTGGTAAACAATATTGGTTTTCTTTCATAAGACTTTTACTAATATCCTCGTTACTAATTGAAAATAAATTCCCTAGATGTTACCTAATAATATTAACTACAATCTATACAACAAACAATAGGATGTCTTGGATATCATACAGAGCCATTCAGTAAACAGCCCAATAGGATCACAACATGCGCTTTTTTGTAACGTATAGAAAATTTCCATCAATCAAATAACCGGACAATAATGTCTCACCATTCTTCTATGATGATGTAATGCTTTAGTTACTAAAATCCAATCATTTGTTGATGGTTGATTACTATATTTATGAACATGCCGTTTATGATGATAACTTAACAATAATTGTTTTTCATGAAATAATTTTTTTATATCAACACCATCTTTATTGCTCAACACCATCTTTGCTAATTCTCTAACGCTTTGTTGTTCTGAATCACAATGCAAAGATAATGGTGCTTTGTTTGTTTGATTTTCACTTGTTTTCTTTTGCATATTAATGTAGCCTTCCGAATCCATTATCATTTTAACTATTGTTTTTTCTTGATGATAACAAGCCCAAAACAACGGTGTTTTTCTTTTTTGATCTTTAACTTGAACATCAGCTCCCAAATCTATTAACATCTTGGCTATTTGTGGTTGATTATGATAACAAGCCCACAACAGCGATGTTTTTCCTTTCTTATCTTTAAGACCAACATCAATTTTAAATTGATGCAACGATAATATTTTTATTAATCTTTG
Organism: uncultured Francisellaceae bacterium; assembly: GCA_903822055.1. Lineage (GTDB taxonomy): Bacteria > Pseudomonadota > Gammaproteobacteria > UBA6186 > Azoamicaceae > UBA6186. Next base: position 1,400 of record CAIJNR010000002.1, read on the forward strand.
ATTGTTATGTTTGATTGACATCAATAACATTCCATTCAAAAAAACATCAGATAATTTACAATTATGATTTTGGAGCAAATCATTAACATTACTGGAAGTTAATATTTGCATAACTTCTTTATTCATTTCCAATAATTCAATAAGATTTTTAAATAAAATATCGTGAATTTCATTTTCTGAATTTAACAAACATGCAGCTTTATTAAGTTTTTTTTGTTGCACTAAGAAACATTTAATAAAATAAACCATAGTATCTCTTAAGGTTTGTTCATCAATTTTGCTTGCCTTGCAATACGAAAATACTAATAAAAGATCATTGATAATAATATTTTCCGGTAATTCTTTAGCTTTGTTAATATAAAATTTTTCACGAGTATAAGGATGATCTATATATGTACAATGATCAGAATCGATACACCTTATGAAACGATCAATTGTAGCAGCAGAAAATGTATGCTGTCCTAACAATCTAGGAGCATATAATACCTGATTAAAAATTGGATCAATAAACAATTCTTCTAATTGACTTATAAGGGCATTATCGTGTGCTATTTTTCTTGGCATCGAATCTTTCCTCCCTAAAAAAATTGTCATCCATGTATTATGTCGTAATTATAATAGATCTTTAAACATTAGCCACTCCTTTAGTTGCTAAGTATTTATGCCACCACCGAGATATTTTTTGTGCTCTCTTATCACCAGACATCGCCCTTAACAACAAGAAATCAAAAGCTGCATTAAATTTAACAGAACTTAATAATTTATCTGCTCTTTTTCCAGGTTTACCTGCAATTTTAGATAGTTTTACTTGTAACACCCAAATGTCTTTAATAAAAACCATTAACTTTTTAGATATACTTATAATTTTATTTTGCTGAGTCAATAATTTTTCAGCAGCATTTTTATATGCTAAAAATTCAGAGACTTTTTCTTCAGCAAGATCCTCTTTGGCAATTTTGCATACAGCATGCCACAAAAACACTGCAATTAAATATGCTGGATTTAATTCCTGACGTTGTCCAATTTTATGATCTACATCTTTTAATCCATGCATTATAAAATTATCAAAAATTTTTTCATCATGTCCACAAGTCAACTGCGGCAATAAAATATTGAGCAATTCATAATTTTTTAACAATCTAAAAGAATCTACCGCATGACCAGAAAAAAATAATTTTACATATTCATCATAAAGCCTAGCAGGAGCAATATTTAATAATAGTGCACCAAGAGTATAAATTGGTTTAGCAGTATCTGGATGAATAGAAAACTCTAATTTTGCAGCAAATCGAACTGCTCGTAACATTCTAACTGGATCTTCTCTATACCTAGTAATCGGATCTCCAATTAAACATAGCTGCTTAGCATGTAAATCCTTAAGACCACCTACATAATCAACCAAGCTGTAATCAACAATATTGTAATACAAGGCATTAATAGTAAAATCTCGACGTAATGCATCTTGTTCTATATTACCGTAAACATTATCACGCAAAATCATACCTTCTTTGGAATTTTGTCCGCTATGTTTAGTACGAAAAGTTGCAACCTCAACTATATTTTTATCAAAACAAACATGAACCAACTGAAATCTTCTGCCAATAATATAACAATGCCTAAATAACTTTTTAATTTTTTCTGGATAAGCATTAGTGGCTACATCAAAATCTTTTGGATGCTTACCTAACAATAAATCTCTAACTCCACCGCCTACCAAATAAGACTGATATCCGTGATCTTTGAGTGTATACAATACCTTTAACACATGGCGACTAATATTATGGCGAGAAAGGCTATGCTCTGAACGAGGAACAATTATTACTGATCTATGATTTGTTGTAGATCTTTGAATAGTCCTAAAAACAAAATTTCTTATTTTTCTAAATATATTCATTTCTTATTATTACCCACAAAAAAATTAGCGTGGACCAAAAGCTGCAGGTGCTGTTAATTGCTGTGTAAAATTCTCGAAACGCGAAAAATGTCCAAGAAAAGTTAAGCGCATCATACCTGTTGGACCATTTCTTTGTTTAGCAATAATTATTTCTGCTGTCCCTTTATCTGCAGTATCTTTATTATACATTTCATCACGATAAATAAATGCAATTAAATCTGCATCTTGCTCAATAGCACCAGATTCACGCAAATCAGACATTATTGGACGCCTATCTGTTCGTTGTTCAAGACTACGATTCAGCTGTGATAATGCAATAACTGGAACATTCAATTCTCGCGCTAAAGTTTTAAGCGAACGAGAAATTTCAGAAATTTCCGCAGCACGATGCTCATTATTACCTGGCACACGCATTAACTGTAAATAATCAACAACTATCACACCAAGCTCTCCTTGCTCTCGCATTAAACGCCTTGCTCTAGCTCGAACTTCGATAGGACTTAATGATCCTGAATCATCAATAAACATTTTACGAGAAGCCATCATAGCTATTGCAGAAGATAATCTCGGCCAATCATCATCATGTAATTGTCCGCTACGAATACGCTGCAACTCGATCCTAGCAAGAGATGCTAACATCCTCATAGCTAATTGTTCCGCTGGCATTTCCATACTAAAAATCAGCACTGGTTTATCAGATTTCATACTGATCCATTCGGCAATATTCATAGCAAAAGTTGTTTTACCCATAGATGGGCGACCAGCTATAATCACTAAGTCTGCTCTTTGTAAACCAGAAGTTAATTTATCAAAATCTGTGAAACCAGAAGACATTCCTGTAATTGGAGAATCAGATTCCGATAAAAGTTCAATACGAGTAATCGTATTAGTTAAAATTTCTGCAATAGTTTTAATACCTTGTTGACCAACCCATTTTTGTTCTGCTATAGCAAAAATTTTACGTTCAGCTTCATCCACTAACTCTTTAGCAATCTTACCTTTAGCATTAAAACCTAGCTCAGTAATAGATTCGCCAACTTCAATTAATTTTCTAAGTAAGGATTTTTCTTTGACGATATCTGCATAAGCCACGATGTTAGCAGCACTAGGAGTATTTTTAGCTAATGATCCTAAATAAGCTAAATCAGTATAAACTTCAGACACGGTTATAACATCTATTGGCCTACTTTGTGCAACCAATCCAGATATAGCTTGAAAAATTAATCCGTGATCACGTCGATAAAAATCATTTGATACAATACGATCAGCAATTTGATCCCATGCTCCAGCATCTAACATTAAGCCACCTAAGACAGCCTGTTCAGCTTCTATAGAATGTGGAGGAATTTTAAGAGACTGTACAGCCCAATCTTCAGATGGTTTGCTAAATTGAATATTGGTTTTGGCATTCTCAATATTTGTCTCTATATCCATTTATATACCGATTATATACTGATTTATTTCACGACCTACTTTTAGCAACAACTGTCAAAGCTATTGCTGCTCGAATTTCTCCGTGATTTAAACCTAGCTGTACCTCATAGATCCCTAATTCTCTGATAGCACCATGCGATAATAGTACTTCATGTTTTTTAACATCACCACCAGCTACAACTATCGCATCCGCTATATCTTGAACACCAATAGAACCGTATAGCTTACCTTCTTCGCTAACTAAAGCAGCTAATTCTATTTGCATACCATTTAATGATGCTGCTCTTTGCTCTAACTGCTTAATTCGTTGTGCTTCCTTACCTTGTAACTCTTCTTTACGTTCTTCAAAATATTTAAGGTTTTCTGTATTTGCTAATACCGCTTTTTTCTGTGGTAATAAATAATTTCTAGCAAACCCTGCTTTTACTTTAACTGTTTTGCCTAAAGTTCCAAGATTTTTTACATTTTCTAATAGAATTAATTCCATTGATTAATTACTCCTATGCTTTATTATTTTACTAATTTTTTAATCACAATATGGTAACAATGCCAGAAATCTAGCCATTTTAATCGCTTTAGATAGCTGTCTTTGAAAACGAGCACTAGTCCCAGTAATACGACTTGGTACTATTTTACCACTTTCTGTAATAAACCCCCTGAGCAATGCTATATCTTTGTAATCAATTTGTTTAATACCATCTCTTGTAAATTTACAAAATTTTTTACGTCTTTTATTATGAATCATGATTTTTTATTCCTATTGATTATCAGCAGCATCAGTAAAACTAGGATCTACGCTTCCAGTTCCAGCATTATATCCAGATTTTTGTTCATATTTTGGCTCATAATCTTTGGTAGTATTATTATAATACCCACCACCTTGATTAGAGTAGCTACTGCCATAATGACCGCTATCCTTATTACTTTTTTCAAGCTCTTTATTTTTAAAAAATATTGATTGTTCTGTTATCGCAGTATCACACTTAGTAATTAAGTTGCGAATTACCGCATCATTAAATTTAAATGCGTTACTTAATTCGTCAATAGTTATTTTTTCGCATTCAATGTTTAATAACACATAATGAGCTTTATGTAATTTGTTAATTTGATAAGCTAGTTGTAATTTGCCCCAATCTTCTTGACGATGAACCTTCCCACTACCTTTAGCAATAATAGCTAGATAGCGCTCAATCATCGCAGAAATTTGATTACTTTGATCTGGATGGATTAATAATATTATTTCGTAATGTCGCATAAATTGCTCCCTCTCGGTTTATATATCAGCCTAATTACAAAAAACTAGGCAAGGAGTAAAATGAAAGATAAATTAAATATCAATCTTATAAAAGCATAAATACTATAGGTATAATTGTATAATTTCAATGTTTTTTATTATTTAATAGGCATTCAACTCTAATTGTTATATATGTATATCAAAATATTAATCTATACTAAATAATATTTCTTGAGAACCATAAAGTATGATGAATTACTTAAAAATATCGGTATTGTTTTTCAGTTTGCAACTCACAACTAACTTATATGCGGAAAATTTATTAGATATTTATTTATTAGCTAGAGATAATGATCCGATAATCCTAGGTGCCAAACAATCTCAATTAGCAGATTCGGAAGGTTTAATAGCAGCTAGAGCTAAATTTTTACCAAATATATCTGCTACTGGAAATCAAACTTATGTAAGAAACAGAGATACATTAGGACAGTTAAATAGTTATAATCGTACTCGCGCGAATTATAACACCAACGCTTATGGTTTAAATATTAATCAACCTATTTTTCAAGTTGTTGATTGGATGCAGTATTTAAAAACTAAAAAACAAATATTATCTTCATTAAAAAAATATGAAAATACTGAGCAAGAATTAATATTACGAGTTGCTGAACAATATTTCGCTGTTTTAGCAGCAATAGACCAATTAGAAACATCGAGAGCTGCAACTCAAGCATTTAATAAAAGACTAGAACAAGCTAAGCAACAATTTAAAGTTGGTGTGACTGCTATAACAGATATGAACGAAGCACAGGCAAGACTTGATAGTGCAAAAGCTAAAGAAATATTAGATTATAATGATCTTAACACCGAAAAAGAAAATTTAAGTAAAATTGTTGGAAAATTTATTATTGATTTTGCTCCATTAAAACCACAAATACCCCTAATATCCCCAACCCCAAATAATATTGATCCTTGGGTAGATAAATCTAGAAAATATAACCTTAAATTACAAGCCGCACGCTATAACGTAGAAGCCGCTCAAGAAGCTGTTCGCGCCTCTTCTTCTAGCCATTTGCCAACTATAAATTTAACTGGCAGCATATCAAACAATAAAACTATGCCACCTAATGTAGATAATTTTCATACCAAACAAATAGCAATTAATTTACAGTTACCTATTTTTAGCGGTGGAACTATAGTTGCCACAACACAGGCTGCTATTTTTAAAACTAACGAAGCATTACAACAATTAGAAGCTGCCTATAGAGATGCAGAAAGTGGCACACGTGTTGCGTACCACTCGGTATTAACCCAAATCAGCCAAGTAGATGCTCTACAACAAAGTGTGAAATCTAGTAAAGTTGCATTGCAAGCTACTCAAGCTGCGTTTGAAGTTGGCACTAGAACCATAGTAGACGTATTAAATTCTCAAACTGATTTATTAAATGCGCAAAGAAATTATGCTCAATCACGTTATAACTATATTTTAAGCGGTTTAAAGTTAAAACAAACAACAGGATCATTGTGTGTTAATGATTTAGAACAAATAAATACTTTACTAGTAGAAACCAATAATCAATGCATGTCTAAGGACACTACGGCCATACCATCAAATACTAAACTACCAGATCCTAAACCACTAGAAGACTCTAAGTCTAAAGAAAATAATAAACTACCTAAAGATATACAAACTAAAGAAAATCCAACAACACCAGCAACTATGCAATTGCCAGAAAATATTGAAACTAAAGAAGATCTACCATCATCAGAAAATGTTCAACCTCAAGAAGAAACTCCATTACTAGAAGATGTTCAACCTCAAGAAGATTCTGCCCATACGTAATATGTTGTTAGTTTTAATGTATCATCAAATTGTAGATCCAAAAATAGATGCAGAAATTAGCATTAACAAATTTTTGCAGCACCTAAAATACTTACAACAAAATTTTAATATAATTGCACCAGGGCAAACTATTCTTAAAGATAAAATCTCTGTTTGTTTAACTTTTGATGATGCTTACGTAGATTTTTATCATTATGTATTCCCTATATTAAAAAATTTAAATATACCAGCAATTTTAGCAATACCAGCAGGTTTAATAAAAGATACTACATCTGTAAATATAACTAATCGATTATCTGTTGATTATCCTAATGGACTAAATGCAGCCGAAACCACTAATTCTCCGTTATGTACTTGGGAAGAGATCCGCACAATGGTTGCCTCTGGATTGATTCATCCAGCATCACATTCTTTAAATCATAAAAACTTAGCTGAAATACCTTTTGACGAGGTTTACCAAGAAATTTGCGTTTCAAAACGTACAATTTCACTCAAATTAGAAAAAATTACCGAAACTATGATCTATCCTTTTGGTGCACAAAACAAACGTGTTCAAGATATGGCTAATAGTCATTACAAATATGTAATGAGAATTGGCGGAGCTAGCAATTGCAATTGGGATCAAAAAGTTTTATATCGTATTGATGCTGATCAATTTTGGAAAAACAATAAAACAATCTCTGTTTTAAATATTTTCTTATGGAAAATAAAATACTGGTGTAATAAAATTAGAGGCAAATAATTTTCTTGTAGTTATTATACTGTTATTAGAGCATAGTAATATTATGAATGATTTATATTGCTGGGAATCAAAATTTGAATATTGTTGCTACTCAAAGCGGCTGTTAGCAAAACTTTTATTGCTCAACAAAATAGCTAACCATAAAATAAATATTTTAGGAATTAAGAAAGCGATTTATTATGCTAAAAAGTACCACGGTGCTCAAAAACGTCAAACTGGAGAACCATACTATTCGCACCCTATCGAGGTAGCTTATCAAATTTCTGATTATATTTTTACAACAGATATTTTAGTTACTAGTATATTGCATGACACAATAGAAGATACCGAGCTCACTAAGGATATAATCGTTTGTATTTTTGGAGCAACAATAGCAAATAATGTTGAAGATTTAACTAGAATAAAGCCAGATCGGAAAATTAGTGCCGCTGAAACAATGCAATCATTATATTTACAGAATAAAAACGAATTATTGCTTATTAAAATATTTGATAGGTTACATAATTTACAAACCATAGCAGCTAAACTGCCTGAAAAAATCAAAAAAATTACTGAAGAAACCTTAAAAGACTTTATGGCTATTAATATGGATTTAGGAAGACTAGTCCCAGGAATGCTGGAAATAGAAGAACAAATTACGAAAATATGTTATCAACACCTAGCTACGAAGCAGTATTTAACGCAAGCTCAACATATGCTTTTTGAGGATAATTTCCAACTTCTTTTTCCAGATTTTCAAAATGATGAAGACCTGCAAAACACGCTATATTTAGTGGAATAATAACGATTAACACTCCACCAGCTCCAAATGATTCTGTTAAATAGATCATGCCAAATGAAGTGATGATGTACATTAAAGCTCGCGATGTAGCATATATAATACTGCCGTAAGTAAAGCGTTTAAAAACTGGAAAATGTTTAAAGAAAATTGATACAGCTGGAACGGTATCTAATGCAAACAAGACAACAAACGATTGTAGTAATAATAAATGAAATGGACTAGCAACTTTACTCAAAAAGTATGGACTAAATAAAATTAGCACTGAAAATATCATTAATTTTATTTTTAAAATTTTTAATGGATAGATCTTGTAACTTAAAAAAGTTATAAATAATAATCCAAATAATTGTATTATAGAAACTATTAAATTATGATGAATGATAGCTTGTGCGGTATACCCAAAAGAATTTTTAAGGATCCAAGCACAATGCATGTAAGCAAAATAAAAACATACTGGCCATGAACAATTCATCAAAAACAATAATAGAGTTGTTTTTTTATTAGCTTTTTTATTTAGAACCAGATCATCTTCAAGTACATTTTGATCCATGTTGGATATTTCATATTTTTTTCTTAATCTACGCTTTGCATCAGCAAACTCTGGAGTTTCTCTTAAGGCAGTTCTTGCGACTGCTCCAACCATTGCAATTGATGCTCCTATCCAAAAAGCTACCCTCCACTCTAGTCCCATAGCCAATACAGCAGTTGCTAACGCTAAGGCACCAACTGTACCAATAACCGAAGCAATTGCAACAAACGATACTACTGGATACTGTATAGGTGGTTTGGTAGTTTCAGTTAAATAAAGCTCTGCTCCTACTATTTCTCCAACAGAAGATATACCTTGAATGATACGACAAATGGTTATATACCAAGAGGCAGCTATACCGATTTGACTATATGTCGGTAAATTGGCCATAATAACACATGAAATAGCCATCATGGTTGTTGTTATAACAACGGTGGATTTACGTCCTACTTTATCTCCAATATAACCAAAAACTAATGCACCCAATGGTCTGAAAATAAAGGTTGAACAAAAAGCAAATGCTTGTAGCAAAGCAGCTGTATGCGGATCGGTTTTTGGAAAAAACAATTCATTTAATAATACAGCCATATGGACATAGATCATGAGGTCAAAGTATTCTAAAAACGTGCCTATAGATAACAAACCAACAGCTTCTCTTTGATGAGATTTTAAAGATGAAAATGTTTCTATATTATTTGTCATATTAAATTTACCCACTCAATTATAAAAAATTATAACTACTATGATTAAGATATTTCTTCTTTAATAACTCACTATAACCCAACCAAACACATTCTTGTTCTAAGACATCAAATCGCAATTTTTCTAAATGTTCATTTATAACAGGTAATGGCATTAAGTATACAGCTCTATAGCACAACCCATAAAAGTTTATTTTTAATTTAATACACAAATTTTTTAAAGAGACAATATTTCGCATACAATCATCCACAAATATAATAGTATCCGGATAATATTGATAATGACTAAACATGTACTCTAGAACCACGCTTTTATCGACACCTGCAGTTAAAATAATCCCTGACTTTAAAGTAGGTATTCCCTTACAAATTAAATCTGAATAAATCATATTAGTATTTTCTAATTCTATTGCTAATTGTTCTCCGCGAAGAGGAGTTAATGACAAAAAAGAAATCCCCACACTATCTAACTCTTTAATCCTAAAGTCTTCTTTTTGTGTGATAACTCCAAATTTACCAGTACCAAAAGCAGTTAACGCCATAGTTGGTATTTGTTGCAATTTCAAATAATCAAATATATTAATTATTCGTGATTCTACTAAAACTTGTTTGGTTACATAAACAACGCTACTTTCTAAAATTTCTCTTTTTTCTAGAGTTAATTTGTTTGCAATCAATTCCCACAACTGATTTCTATAAGGATGTTTAAAATTATCTTCATCACTAGGAGTTATTAATACATCATCAACATCAAAGATAAATAAAGTATCTTTATCGGCCAGCTTAAGTAATTTTTGAACTGGTATTAAATTGTAGATTTCTTGAATAGAGCTTTTGTTTATAGTTTGATTTGTTTGAAATCTCAAAAACATTTCTCCCAACAATATTGACTAAAACACCAACAATACAATTAAGAATACTCGACAAAGAAACTTTTTATAATTTTTTTATGATTATTAAATCAATCTAATTTTTATTCTACTCACAAACAATAAAAAAGATCAAGCTATTTTTTTAGTGTCTGACAAACAACCTCTAATTCTGCAAAAACCATCTCTGGTGTTATCTCTTGCAAACAGGGTTGTTTGATTAAAGAATGCTTGTTTTGATACTCTAAACAAACCCTAGATAAACATGGTGAACAATGGTATTTTGATTGTAAATTAATAGATTTCGCCCCCATAACACCTGATTTTACAATACAAGTTGCCCCATAAATACCAACAATCGGCACCCCAAATGCACCAGACAAATGTGCAAAACCAGTATCTACTGCAACAACCGCACTAGCATTTGCAAGGATACACGCCACTTGAAATATACTTAATTGTGATAACACTATAATAGTGTTATTTTTCCCAACTAATTGTTCAGCAAACTGTGCTTCATTTGAATTGTTTGTCATTATGACTATTGGCATGTTTTGATCGGATATTAATAAACTAAGTTTTTGCCAATACTCTAAACTCCAATGTTTAGTTTCCCAAGTAGTGCCATGTAAAAAAACTACGTATTGCTCTATGTTTTTTTCAATTAAATTAATCAATTTAGGGAAAAATTTTTGTTCCAACCCATAATCAATATCTTCAAAATTATAATTTAAACTTTTTGCAAATAATTGACGGGTACGCAGAATAGCATGTAATTTTCGATCTACTTGAATTTTACTATGATAAAAAAAACTCGCAAATGGTTCACGACAAGATTTAACATCAAATCCAACAACTTGTTTTGTATTTGCAAATTTTGCTATTATTGCGCTTTTTATTAATCCTTGCGCATCAATAACTAAATCATACTGTTCTTGCTTTAATTCATTTATAAAATTTTTAAATTTATAATTTATAAGTTCAAAAAAAATATTTCTTTTTATTTTTCTTAATGGAATAGAAATAATTCGATCAATAGCTTGGTTTTGATTATGTTGTTGCAACTTTGGTATCTCAATAAAACTTTCATCCACAACCCAATCAATTTTTAGATCTTTAATATAACGTTTAGCATCCATGATGGCAGGAAAAGTATGAATAATATCTCCAATCGATGACATTTTGATAATTAAAATTCTCATACTAATATCCTGCTATCAATTCAAACCATCTCTTTAACACCCTCAAATACTTCCTCCACAGAGATCTGTCGCATACAGTTATGATGTTTTAACGGACAAGTACGAGCAAAACATGGACTACAAGATAATTTTTTATTAATTATCTTAACATTATCTGCTAGCGGTGGAGTAAATTCTTGAGATGTCGCTCCATAAATTGCAATAATTTTTTTATTTAAACTTGCTGCTATATGCATTAATCCTGAATCATTACAAACTACAACATCAGCTAATGATAATAGATCAATAATTTCCAATAAATTTGTTTTTCCAGAAAAATTAATAATGTTTGCAGAATGATTAATTGATAAATCTTTTTTAATTCCAAAAATCCATACATTAAATTTATTAGCTGCCATATAAGCTAATTTAATAAAATATTCTTCTGGCCAACATTTAGCTTCTCCAAAAGCAGCTCCTAAACTTAATGCTAAAATTGGTAAATCAGGATTAATATTAATAGAAAATTTAATTTTTGCTTGTTCTAACATTGCAGGATCTACCATCAATTGTGGTAACAATAATTTAGGTAATGGATAATTAGGTGGATATGCTAATGCTACGTATCGCTCAACCATTTTAGGATAAATTATTTTATTTAAATATCTAATATCATTTATCAACCCAAAACGCATTTCACCACACCAACCAGTACGCTTAGGAATATTAGCAAACCAAGGAATTAGTGCAGATTTCCAAGAATTAGCTAAAACAATAGCACCAGTATAATTGTTCTTTCTTAATTCTTTACCTAGCTGGTAACGCCTAGCAAAAGACCACTCTCCGTGCTGAAAATTTAGCTGGGTGCTATGACTTACCTCCGGCATACGTTGTAATACTGGAAAACTCCAATTAGGAGCTGCCACATCTATTTCAATATTTTTATTAACAAATTTAAGATGCTTAAATAAGGCCTGCGCCATTACCATATCACCTAACCAAGAAGGGCCAATTACTAAAATTTTTGCACAGTCATTGGCCATGGGATTTTTTTTCTTCAACAAAAATATATTGAGTTCCGCAATAAGGACAGGAAAGTGTTTTTTTTTCTTTAATTGGCAAATAAATTTTAGGGTGCATATCTAACAGCGGTTGATTGGTTGAATTTGGGCAAGATAATGGTAAATCTGCTTCTTTAATAATAAATTGTTTGGTTTGATTAAATTTATTGTTCTTGTTAGTACTCATACTATTAAATAACCAACTTTAAAAAATGAAAAAAATCTATCATAATAAACAACTAATAATTAGAATATATAAAAATCGTTCATATATACATTGTAATAGTAATTAAATTTAATGGATACGCTCATGAAAAAACTACTAGCAATATTAAGTTTTATTATACTATCTAGTCAACAACCAGCATTTTCTTTTAAGATTTTTGGTAACGACGGCTCTAAAGATAAAGATGTTATAGTTACTCAAGCACCAGAAAAAATCATAGATTTATCAAGTGGTTCAACTACTCCTGCACCATTATCTAGTAATATCATTAATAGGGTTTCCTTTGCTGATGCAGTAGCTCGCGCTGAACCGTCGGTTGTCAGCATACAAACTACCAAGGAAATGCCAACTGAACTGCACCCTTTATTACAAGATCCATTTTTTAAATTTTTCTTTACCGATCCAAATGGTAATCAAGATAATAATCAAAATAACAATAATCTACCTAAGCAATTACAACAAGGTTTAGGATCTGGGGTAATAATTAATAAAAAAGGCTATGTGTTAACTAATAACCATGTTATTAAAGATGCTAAATCTATATCAATAAAATTACCAGACGGTAGAACTTCTGATGCCAAAGTAATTGGCTCGGATTCTAAAACTGACTTAGCAGTACTAAAAGTTAGTGATTTAAAAGATTTACCAGAAATTAGCCTAGGATCATCTGATAGCTTACGAGTTGGTGATGTGGTACTAGCAATTGGCAATCCATTGGGATTTGCACGTACAGTAACTCTAGGCATAGTTAGTGCTAAAGGTTCGGTACAGGAAAGACTAGCTGGTGGCGGTAGCTTAGAAGGATTTAGTCCAATGCTGGACAATTTAATTCAAACTGATGCATCGATTAATCCAGGAAATTCTGGAGGAGCATTAATCGATTCGCAAGGTAATTTAATTGGCATAAACATGGCAATTATTACTAACAAATATGATTCCAGTAACACTGGAATTGGTTTTGCTATCCCAATAGATTTAGCCAAAGCTATAATGCAACAACTTATTGATACTGGTCACATTATTCGCGGCTGGTTAGGTGCGTATTTAGGGGATATTACAGAAGAAGTAAAAAAATATTTAAACTATAAAGACAAACATGGTGTGTATGTTAGAGCTATCTTTAGAGATAGCCCAGCTCAAAAAGCTGGTTTGTTACCTGGAGACATTATTGTCAAAATTAATGGTAAAGAAGCAGAAAATATTACCTCTGCTGTTAATATAGTTTCAAATTTATCTCCAAATAAGGGTTATCCTTTCGAAATTTTTAGAAAAGGTGAATTTATAACTTTTTCTGTAGTAATTTCTGAACGTCCTAAAGAAAGTGAGTAATTAACTTATGTTGTATTCATTCAGACGTGGGTAGGTATTGCCTACCCACACGTGAATAAATACCTTATGTTTGGCAGTTATAGCCAAAATACAGATTAATGGGTAACTTGTTCAAGCGGATTAGCCTTAATATAAATTTTTCCAGCTTTATTAAGATACAAGCAATTTAAATTTACATCTGTACAAAAGTGACCATTATTAATAGTTAAACCATTTGGTAAAAATATGATTATTTGATCGGCTTGATTACCAAAAAATTTAAACCTTAACAAAGGATCGATAAATATTGGTGCTAAATAATGCAACACCTGCAGTTGTTCCCCATCTTTTTTCCAAATCATAATATTTGATGCCCAATCATGACAACAAGTTTTTTGATTATGACTAGGGCATAAATATACTTTCGTTCGCAAACGAACAGCCTCAGAGCGCGCTAAATATAGTGCATATTGTAATTTTTTTAATTTTAAGAAATTTTGTTCTATAGTTTTTTTATCACAGGTGCTATAGGACCAAAATACCCCAATCAAGATTATTAGAATAATAAAAACAATTAACAGTTCAAGCAAAGATTTTGCGTTAGTTACAAAAATATATTTATTTTTATTTGTTATTTATATGTTCCCTACAACAAAAAATTTGACCGTCATGTTGAATAGAATCTTCTATTGGTATATACAAACTACAATACATACATTTAGCTAAGTCTTTAATCGAATTTTTGTTATTATTTTTATTATTGTGGTTATACCCTGTAGGGTTGTGATTTTGAAATATCTTATTAATAAATCCAACTATTTTAATTATAAACTGCAAACAAAACCAGAAAAACATGGTTCCCAAAAAAATTATTATTAGCCTTAGCATCAAGTTTCCCCTAAAATACAAATTATTATATTAATTTACATCATTAAAATTAGGTTATTGGATTTTTATGGCTTTCACACGAATAAAATTATTAAATGTATCTGTACTATTATGCCTGCTTTTTTGTATAAAATGCAGTAATAATATACATAACTCCAATCTATCAGTTAATAAACCAGATCGATATATCATAGCTGATCGCGATACCTTGCTAATGCGTGGACATTCAACAAGTTTTACTGATGGTTATATGGATGGTTGTCAATCTGGACAAAATGCTGCTGGAGACACTCTATCTATCTACAATAAGGATGAGGAACGTGCTAAAGTAGAGTCAGATTATTTGGTTGGCTGGGAACAAGGAAATAATTTTTGTCACGAACATATGGGTAATTTGATTAAAAATAGTGGCAGTAGTAACCCAGACGTTTATCAAAGTAAAGAAGCAATAGAACAAGAAAAACAACGGATGTGGTCTGAGCTTAGAAAATAAATCAAATAGTAAAGGTAATTATTATGCCAATATATGAATATGCTTGTTCCAACTGTCATTTACGGTTTGAAAAAATTCAAAAAATGTCTGATCCAAATATTACGATTTGCCCAGAATGTAATACTGATTCAGTACAAAAATTAATTTCTGCCCCAGCCTTTAGACTTAAGGGAACCGGCTGGTATGAAACAGATTTTAAATCACCTAATGAAACAAAACGTAATTTAGCATCCGATGACTCTAGTAATGGTGGATCTTCATCTGTAGCTGCAACTACCCAACCGACTACCCCAGCACCAGTCACTCCTCCTGCAACAACCAAAACAACAGAGGTATAACTCCATGGCCGGACATAGTAAATGGGCAAACACTCGTTTTCGTAAAGCAGCACAAGATCAAAAGCGCGGTAAGCTATTCACTAAATTTATTAGAGAAATTACTATAGCTACCAAACAAGGTGGCTTGGATCCTAATCTTAATCCTAGATTAAGATCTGCAATAGATAAGGCTTTAACTGGAAACTTAACTAGAGATGCAATTGACCGAGCTATAAAGCGTGCCGCTGGTGGTGAAGAAAAAGATTTAGAAGAAATCAACTACGAAGGTTATGCACCATATGGAATCGCAGTCATGGTAGAATGTTTAACCGACAACCATACTAGAACAGTATCAAATGTTCGTCATTTGTTTGCTAAAAATGGCGGTAATTTAGGAGTAGATGGCTCTGTAAGTTATTTATTCTCAAAGAAAGGACAGATTTTTTTACCAACTCAATTAAACTTATCTAATAAACAAACAGACGATCTAATGGAAGCAGCCATCAATGCTGGCTCATTAGACTTTGATCTTCAATCCGATGGAATTTTAATAACTACAGAACCTAAAGATTTTATTAATATTAAATTAATTTTAGAAAAGCTGGTTGGCAACATAGAACACGCAGAAATTGCAACTATACCTACTAATTATATTAAACCAGAGAATGCTGATACTGCTAATAAAATCATGAATTTTTTGGACAATTTAGAAGATTTAGATGATGTACAAAATGTTTATTCTAATGCTGACTTGTCTGATTTTAATCCTGATGAATAGAACAACAATTTCAAACATGTAGTTGTTTTTTTAACATCCCTAAGAACTTATTGGTAAAAATATTATGCTAATTTTAGGAATAGATCCAGGCTCTTGTATTACTGGTTATGGAATTATACAATCCGTCAAACAAAAACAACAATACGTTACTAGCGGCCATATAAAAATTGTAGCCGCTGATTGGGGATCTCGTTTAAAACAAATTTATGATGATTTATTAAAAATAATTAATCAATACCAACCAGCACAAGTTAGTATAGAAAAAGTATTTGTTCATAAAAATGTAAGTAGCGCATTAAAATTAGGCCAAGCACGCGGAGCGGCTATTGTAGCTGCTGCAAATTCTGGTTTGCCAGTATATGAATATTTCCCTCGTCAAGTAAAGCAAGCAGTAGTTGGCTTTGGCAATGCTGACAAACAACAAGTACAAGCAATGGTGCAAACACTATTATGTTTAAATAAAATTCCACAAGAAGATGCAGCAGATGCTTTAGCTATAGCTATGTGTCATGGGTTACACGCGGCATTTCTAATTCATAGTTAATTTTGGATATTTAGCATTTAATGCCCATGGTTCATGCATATCTTTAGCTTCTAAATCTCTAGCAATATTATACTCAGGGTGTTGATTGTCTGAATAATGCATCCTATAGGCCATTAATGTTTTTTTATTAGCTTCATCAAAATAACCATCAACACCTTTCATCGGGAAGCCAATCTTTTGTAGTTGAGACCACATAAATGGTTCACTAACTCCTTGAGGTAATGGTCCTTGAGGATTATATAGCCTTACTATCTCTGATTGATTAGTTTTTTCTTCTGAGGTTAAGTAAGCGCCAACATTGTACACTTCATGTATCTTACTCCATTCAAATAATATTCCTGGATCTTGTTTACGATCTGGAGCAATATCACTATGTCCTACAATATTCATTGGTAAAATATTATGTCTTTGCTGTATATTTTGCATTAATAAGCCAACTACGCGCATTTGTTCTTCATCAAACGGAAACCATTCACAACTTGGAGAAGTGTAATTACCAATGAAACCTTTATTTACTATCTCTATGCCTATTGATGATGCATTAAGATTAGGTTGTTCCCACCACTTACTTATACCAGCATGCCATGCTCTATCGTTTTCGTTTATTAATTGGAAAACTACTCCTGAAGGTATATTATCTTCCTTCTCTGTTACTACATAATGAGCACTCACTCTGCCTTCTGGAATGTTAGCCGTAAACAATTTTAATGTTTCTAAAAAATTGCATACAGTATAGTGAGTTACTAGATATTTAATCTGGGTTCCATTACGACTATCACAATGGTTTCTATTAATTTGATCTTCAGTAAAAGATTTTATTTTATACATTTCCACATCAGACATATTCTGATCGTGTACTTTTTCAATTTCTATACCTAAAGGATTAAGTAAACTCGAGAAAAGCTCAAAATTTAGATGTGCCATAACGATATCCCCTTTATATGTTTATTATTTAAACTTTACCTGACATATAAATTTAAATCAAGATACTGTAATTTAAATTTCAGGGCCGTTCAGCGAACAGTGAATTTGCTAATTTAGGCCTCACCCAAACACTCTCAACTATAAGTCACGCTTACCACAGCCCTCTCCAGCTAACGCTGGTAGAGGGCATAACCATAATTATAATTAGATATTTTTTGCTATATTTTTCCAGGTCTTTTAGTAAATTATTTA
>CAIJNR010000003.1 GCA_903822055.1 uncultured Francisellaceae bacterium
AAACGGCATTGTAGTATTAGGGTTAGGTGTTTTTCCGGTATTTATAAATAGTATTTTAATATATTTTAAAATATAAAAGTTAATTAAAAAGATTTTTGGATATGAAATTTAAAATGGAGCTATAATAAATTAAGTCCAATTAACAAGTATGACATTGTTGTTGAGATAATTTTAATATCTAATTTGTTGTTTGGTCGATCAAGATTGCTAATTATGGTTATTGAGATTTTAATTGTTTTTGGCAATATGATTTATTTTTCATTAAATTAATTTTAATAAATTCAATAAAATGAGCAACAAGATTAAAAGTAAATTTAAAGGATTTAAATTTAGCGTTAGCGGCTTTAATTTAATAGAGCTAATGGTTGTTCTTACTATATTAGCAGGAGTTACAGCTGCGTCTGTTATTAAATATAAAGACTATTCAACACGAGCCGGGGTTAGTAATGTAACAAGTTACGCAGAAACTATTAAAGCTAAGATAATGCTTGTTTATGCCGATCAAGAAGATTTTCCGGCAACTATGGATGCGGTTGATTTAACTCCTGATGCAAATAATAAAAAATATATTGCGAATATTGTTTATGTTAAAGGTTTAACTGGACTACCTACCAATGTTACAAATAATATTGGTGATACATCCAATGTTTTAGGTTTTGTTGAGTTAGATTTTGATCCATCATTCTTACCATCTTCTACTGCAACTACTGCAACATCTACGTTGCCGGATTCTGCCAAAATATATTTTGTAGCAACATTAAATTCTGACCAAGAAGTGCAGTGGAATCAATTTTCTGTTGGTATGCAGCAACAATATAGTCCAAAAGGTTATGCTCAAGTATGTCCTGGTAACCAAGTAGCTAGTGGTAGTTCTTCAGTTTGTGATTGTAATTATGATGGTAGTACTTATAAAAGTAGTAGTGATTGTTTGCAGAAACCAATTAATTCGGTTCTAAACCCAACAAAAACTGGGTATTCTTGTAATCCTGGTTTTTTTGGTTATGATTGTAAGCCATGTGTGCTACCTGCTGGTGGTGCTAGTTGTGATCCGACTACTGGTACCGTGGCATCATGTAACGCAGGTTATGGTTTAGTTTCAGGTACCTGTACTGCATGTGCAGCTGGTTATTACTCTACAGCTGTAACGACAGCTCCTTGTATTCAATGTGCGGCCAATCAATATTCTGCTGGTGGCGCAGATACATGTCATAATTGTCCAACTGGATGCACAACTTGTTCAAGTTCAACTAGTTGCAGTGGTTGTACGGCAGGTAGTGGCACTAGTGGATATGGTTTATCTGGAAGTAGTTGTACTCAATGTTCATCAAATCAATATTCTACAGGGACGAGTGGATGTCAAACATGTCAAAATGGATGCACCACCTGCTCAAGTGCAAGTAGCTGCAACACTTGTACAGCTGGTAGTGGCACTAGTGGATATGGTTTATCTGGAAATAGTTGTACTCAATGTTCATCAAATCAATACTCTACAGGGACGAGTGGATGTCAAACATGTCCAAATGGATGCACCACCTGCTCAAGTTCAAGTAGCTGCAACACTTGTATAGCTGGTAGCGGTACTAGTGGTTATGGTTTATCTGGCACGAGTTGTACTCAATGTTCATCAAATCAATACTCTACAGGGGCGAGTGGATGTCAAACATGTCCAAATGGATGCACCACCTGCTCAAGTGCAAGTAGCTGCAACACTTGTACAGCAGGTAGTGGCACTAGTGGTTATGGTGTATCTGGCACTAGTTGTACTCAATGTGCAGCAAATCAATATTCTACAGGGACAGGTGGATGCCAAACATGTCCAGGCAACTGTGCCACTTGTTTGTATTACGCTGGCTCAGCTCATTGTATGACATGTAGCGCTAATTATATTTTAACTAGCTATGGAAATTGTGTAACTTGTAGTGCAAACAGTTGTTTTAGTGGTGATGTTTGTATAGATTGTGATCCAGGATACTACTCAGCTGGCGGCACTTGCTCTAGTTGTAGCCAATGTCCAACAGGATGCAGTGCCTGCACTTCTGCAACTCAATGTACTACTTGCACTAATAGTAGTAATTATTTTAATGGAACGGCTTGTGTTTCTTGTGTAGCAGGTTCTAGTCTAGCGAGTGGAGGTCAAAGTTGTATTACTACCATAGCTAATGCACTATGGAATTCTAACAATACTATTACTTGCACTAATGGTGCTTCTTTTAATGGAAGTGCTTGTGTAGCTGGTAGTGGTTGTATGACTACCGCAAGTACTCCAGGTGCATCTTGTTTTTGGATGCAAAACTATGGATCTTTCGCATGGGTACCAGCTTATTCTGACTATAGCGGCTGCCAAGCACTAGACAGTTGTGACGGAGGGGGAGGCCAATCAGGTGGGGGATGCTATAAATGGTCGGTGGGTAGTGATGGTTGTAGAAATCCATGGGGTTATACGATTACCAGCGTCACTACTTGCCCTAATAGTACTGATTATTTTAATGGAAGTGCGTGTGTTCGTTGTGTAACAGGTTCTAGTCAAGCGAGTGGAGGTCAAAGTTGTATTACTACCATAGCTAATGCACAATGGAATTCTAACAATACTATTACTTGCAATAATGGTACTTCTTTTAATGGAAGTGCTTGTGTAGCTACTAGTGGTTGTACGACGACCGCAAGTACTCCAGGTGCATCTTGTTTTTGGATGCAAAACTATGGATCTTTCGCATGGGTACCAGCTTATTCTGACTATAGCGGCTGCCGAGCACTAGACAGTTGTGACGGAGGGGCAGGCCAATCAGGGGGAGGATGCTATAAATGGTCGGTGGGTAGTGATGGTTGTAGAAGTCCGTGGTGATTATTACTGCTCAAGCGGAAAACACTCTGAATTAACTATTGAGATGGACAGTACCATAGGATTGTTGTCTTTCTGAGCAAGTAAACAACCAAATACCATCATAGTGCAAGCACAAGGAATGTGTATTCCATAACCTCGATCTTTACAGGCAATTACACCTATACTATCTTCATATCACTAGTTTTGTGGATATAAACTTGACAGGCACTGGTCTTTATGTTGCAATTTGTTTAACTTAACTAATGATGATTTGTTAATTAAAGGGGTTTAATTTATGGCAAATGTATTACATCAATTTCAAGCATATTTACAAGATGCGCATGCTAAAATGAATTCTAAATCATTCCAACATGGACTTGAAAAATTAATGCCAGAAAATCAATTTAAGGATTTGGTAGCTAAACAATTAAATTTAGCAACAGATAATAATTCTGTAGTAGATCCAACTAAATTAGGAAGATTACTAGAATCAATAGTTCCATGTTTAGCGGCTGCGGATCCAGAAATAGTTAACAAATTAAAAGCTATCCAACAAAAAGAAATAAAAAGCGATGCAGATCAAAGTCGTAAATTAGCTGAGTTGAAAGCATTTTTAAAAGAAATATTACAAAATAAACAAAATAAAAAACTTATTGAAGATACGTTATGGGAAGAATATTTAGCATTTCAAAATAAATATGATCCATTATCATCTAAACCAATTAATGAATCGGTTACTAGCTATTTTCAGCAAATGCAAGCTGAACCATTAAAAAGAGCAGGATTCATTTTATTTACAGTATTTTTTGAATTTTTGGATCAAGCACTATATGTAGCAACTAATGGTCAATTAAGGCTATCTAATGTTAGCGATAATTCCGAAAGAGATGATGCTCCTGAGGAGAGTTCGTTACAAAAACTTTGGAGACAACAAAAAGGTGTCCCGTTTCCTCAACCATAAATAAAAAGCTATAAATAAAAATTATTTATTTTATTGTTGTCTTAAATTTGTATTATGCTTTAAGTTATATAATATTATAGAGTAGCAAATTCATTTTTTAAGGACCAAAATTTAAATGTCGATTGCACAATCAGGCTTAATACAAATAGATATAAAAAATTTATCTAAAACATTTGATACTAAGTTAGCTGTTAACAATGTTTCTTTCACTGCTACTCAAGGGCAAATAGTTGGATTTTTGGGCCCAAATGGTGCTGGTAAAACTACTACTATGCGTATGGTTACTGGGTTCTTAAAACCAACAGATGGACAAGTACATATTAATGGTATAGATCTTTTAAAAAATCCTCTTCAAGCAAAAAAACAATTTGGTTACTTACCAGAAGGGGCACCAAGCTATGTTGATATGCGAGTTTATGATTTCTTAAAATTTATAGCCTCGATTAGGGGATATAGTGGTTCAAAGCTATCTGATTGTCTTGAAAGAGTGATTTATCAAGTAAATTTGCAAGAAGTGCTTAACAAACCAATCGATAAGCTATCTAAGGGATTTAAGCGGCGAGTTGGTTTAGCTCAAGCTATCTTGCACAATCCACCAGTTTTAATTTTAGATGAACCAACCGATGGTTTAGATCCAAATCAAAAATACGAAGTGCGAGAACTTATTAAGAACATGGCTAAAGATAAGGTAATTATTTTATCTACTCATATATTAGAAGAAGTAGAAGCTGTTTGTAGTAGAGTTATGGTTATATCTTCAGGTAAAATTATTGCGGATGGTACTCCTAAAGAATTATCCCATCAATCAAATAGACACACAGTTAAGCTAATAATTCAAAGTCCAGAAAGTAATGGTAATATTGATGTTACATCGCTACATCAGCAACTTAGTCAAGTCATTTTACAAAAAAACTTAGAATTAGTAGGATTGCATGCTAATACTGGTGAGTTAGAAGAGTTCTTCCGTAAAGTTACTCAATCAAATTATCAAGAGGTAAATTAAATGCGTAACATTTGGATTTTATTTAATAGAGAATTAAAAAATTATTTTATTACTCCAATTGCCTATGTATTTATAACTATTTTTTTATTGATGAACGGTATATTTACTTTTTATGTTGGTTCTTTTTTTCAAAGAGGTATTGCTGATTTAGTACCATTTTTTAGTGCTCACCCATGGATCTATATGATTTTTA
This sequence comes from uncultured Francisellaceae bacterium, assembly GCA_903822055.1. GTDB lineage: Bacteria > Pseudomonadota > Gammaproteobacteria > UBA6186 > Azoamicaceae > UBA6186. Next base: position 4,979 of record CAIJNR010000003.1, read on the forward strand.
TTCCTGCCATCACCATGCGATTATGGGCAGAAGAAAAAAAACAAGGAACTATAGAATTATTGTTTACTTTACCAATTACCAGTATGCAAGCTGTAATTGCTAAACTATTAGCTGCATGGTGTTTTATTGTTATTTCTTTAGTTTTAACTTTTCCATTGCTAATAGCAGTTAATTATTTAGGTAATCCTGATAATGGAGTTATTTTAGCTGGGTACTTAGGCAGCAGTTTGATGGCCGGCGCTTTTATTGCTATTGGTGCTTGCATTTCAGCAACTACTACTAATCAAGTAATAGCTTTTGTTGGATCTTTTTTAATGTGCTTGTTATTTAATGTTAGTGGTTTTCCTATGTTAATTGATTATATTAGTAAAATATTGCCTGATGTGGTAGTTGATGTAATCCAAAGTTTTAGTTTTTTAACAAATTTTGATGTTATTATAAAAGGTTTGCTAGATGCTAAAGTGTTAATTTATTTTATCTCAGTAATGTTAGCGTGGGTTATTGCAAACGTTGTTGTGTTAGAAACAAATAAAGCGAGAGATTAATTATGCAGATTAACAATAAAAATCAAAAATTATTAATTGTTTTAGGATTGTGTGCGATATTTTTTGGATTAATAGCTGTTAATTTTGCTAGTAATAAATTATTTGGTTTTTTGCGAGTAGATTTAACGCAAAATCGGATGTTTACTTTGTCGGAAGGTAGTCGCAAAATTTTATCTAGTATAGATGAACCTATCACTTTAAAATTATTTTTTTCTAAACAGTTAGCCAAAGATAATCCATATTTTTTAAGTTTTGCATCTAGGGTAGAAGAGTTTTTAAAACTATATAAGCGATATTCTAATAATAAAATTAATTTGCAAATTATTGATCCTGCGCCATTTACGGAATACGAAGACCAAGCGGTACATTATGGTGTGCAAGGTGTTCCTGTAAATAATGAATCTGAATTATATTTTGGATTAGTAGCAGTTAATTCAACTACTGGTAAAGAAGTAATACCTTTTTTACAACCAAATCGTGAAGGCTACCTAGAGTATGATATTACTCAACTTATTTCTAAATTAAATAATGCTGCCTCTAATAAAATTGCAGTAATTAGTAGTTTGCCAATTCAAGGAGAAACTGGATTTCAATTTATGGCAAATAAATCTAAACCATGGGTAATTTGGCAGCAAATTAAACAACAATTTGATGCTCAGATTTTAGGTGACCAAATAGATAGTATTCCAGAACATACCAAAGTTTTATTGTTAATTAATTCTGGTGAAGAATTACCATTGAAAACAGCACAAGCTATAGATCAATTTGTTTTAGGTGGTGGTCATGTTTTATTGTTATTAGATTCTGTTTCTGAAGTAAAACCACAAAATAATATAGAAACAACTGGGAAATCTGAAGAACCAGAAGAAATTAAAGTGCCTATAACTAAATTATTACAAGCTTGGGGAGTCGATTATAACGCTGATCAAATCGTAGCATCTAGAGAGTTAGCGAAACAAGTTAGGTATAATTACGAGGGTAAAGAAATAACAGGATTGTATCCATTATGGCTAGATGTTAATGGATCATCATTTGCTAAAGATGATGTGCTAACTGCAAACTTAGCAAAATTAACTTTTGCAACAGCAGGCGCTATTGCACCAAATTCTCAAAGTGGTAGTAAATTTTCGCCATTAGTAGTGTTACAATCAGATGCCATGTTAGTTAATAAAAACGACGTAGCAAGATACAAAACTAATCCTATAAGTTTATTGCGCGAGTATAAAGCACAAAAAACTCCAGTAACATTAGCTGCTAGAATTACTGGTATTGTTAAATCAGCTTTTAGTGAACAGTCTTCGAAACAAGCAAATATTGTTATAGTTGCTAATGCAGATTTTTTGCACGATCATTTTTGGGCGAGTACTCAAAATTTCTTAGGTAATCAAATAGTTATACCAAATTCTGGTAATGGTACTTTTATATTAAATGCATTAGACAATTTAACTGGCAGCGATGCATTAATCAGTATTAGAAATAAAGATTTATATACTAGAGGGTTTGATAAAATACGTGAAATTGAATTGAAATCACAAAACCAATTTCAAAAAACCGAAGAAGCATTATTAAAAAGGATAGAGGATACTAAACAAAAATTGTCTGTTCAGGTCCAACAACAATTATCAGTTGCACATAAACATGAAGAAGAAGCATTTAGAAAAGATCTTATAGAAACTAGAAAACAATTAAGAGAAGTACGTAGATCGTTAAGAGAAGACATTCAAGTTTTAGAAAACAAAATTAAATTTTTCGCTATAGTATTTATACCATTATTAATAGTACTATCATTTATTGGTTATTGGTTAGTAGGTGCTAGGTTTACAAATATTTTTAGGCATAAAAAAATATGATAAAAAATTTAACTAAATTACAATATTTTTATATAGGATTAGTGGCATTAACATTAATATTTGCTGGTATTTTTGTTGCTAAAAATGGTTGCTGGCATTGTAAACAAAAAAAAAATCAATTTAACAATTTGTTTTTAAAAAAATTAAATTCTAATAATTTAATTGATCAAATAAAA
>CAIJNR010000004.1 GCA_903822055.1 uncultured Francisellaceae bacterium
ATATGGAGCATTGTTTGTAAAATCATTAATATCTCTAATAATATCAATTTTTATTTCTTGATCTATAGGTAAATCAATTAACAAATAATCTGGATGATTATTTGCTGCCAAAATTTTGCATGGCGAACAGCTGCAAGATATTTCTGAATTATTATTACTGTTAGCACCTGTATTTTTAGAGTTAAGCTCGCAAAACAACCATCTAACAAAATTTTCAGCAACCATAAAAGCTTGATCTTGATTACCATTCAACAAAATCGCATGCGGTAAAATATTTTTTACCGCTAAATTTCTAAGTTTATTTAAATTATAATTGATTATTTTTTTGTTCATAAGTGCCCACTAATAGTTTTTACAAATTTTTGTATTATTTTTTAATTGTTTTTAACAATACATCTGTTATTTGTTGTTGCACAAAATTTAAATCACGATTAGCATCGATTATATAATATTTATTAGAGTTTTTATTGGCTCTTTGTAAATAAACTTCCCGAACTCTAGTAAAAAAATCTGCTTTTTCTTGTTCTATTCGATCTATATTCCCTCTCTTAGCAATTCTATTTAATGCAACATCCACATCTACATTAAATAACAACACTAAATCTGGAGACAAATCTTGTTGCACAAAATTTTCTAAAAATGAAATATATTGCATGTCAATACCACGTCCACCACCTTGGTAAGCAAAACTTGCATCAGTAAAACGCTCACAAACAACATATTTCCCAGACTGTAATGCAGGAATAATTAAATGTTCTAAATGTTGCGAACGAGCCGCAAACATCAATAATAGCTCAGTTTTATTGGTTATTAACTCGTCTAAATTTTTTTCTAAAAAAATTGTACGAATTTTTTCGGCAACCTTTGTGCCACCAGGTTCTCTAGTATGTATAGCTTTTATACCTAATTTATTAAGATACTCGATAATAAATGTTGCATTGGTACTTTTACCACAACCCTCGATACCTTCAATAGTAATAAACATATGTTAGTTTACCTGTTATAGGCCTTGTCAAAAAATAATTTGTACTTTTAAGCGAGCGTTTGTCTGAGCGTAGCGAGTTCAGCGAGCGAAAAAAGTACAAGTTATTTTTTGACAATGGCTTACCTATTAATCGAATAATCACTATTGCTATTATTTTTACCATTCCTTATGGTCCAAACTGCCTTATTATGCTCTAATAATGTATTGGAAAAAACATGTCCACCGGTACCATCAGCTACAAAATATAAATGATCTTCATCAGTGGTTGGATTTAGTGCCGCAAATATTGCAGCAATGCTGGGAGTTGCAATTGGAGATGGAGGTAATCCTTTATTTCTATAAGTGTTATAATCAGATGTTCCTTTAAGATCAACTCTAGTTAATGGACGATCAAAAATTTTCAATCCATAAATAACTGTAGGATCTGCTTGCAAAGGAATTCCAATTCGTAATCTTCTATGATACACACCAGATACTCTTTTCATTTCTTCGGTTAGTGATGTCTCTTTTTCTATAATAGACGCCATAATTAATGCTTCATAACTAGATTTTAATACACCTTTAGGACTACTATCCCACAAATAACTTAATCGATTTTGCATTGTATCATAAGCTTTTTGCAAAATGACTAAATCCATTGTGTTTTTAGGAAACAAATAAGTATCTGGCATAAACAAACCTTCACACCCTTGTATGTGATTTTCAACTGGTCTATTTATAGCATGCAATATATCGCTGCAACTAAATTTAGTTAAAGTATTTAGAATTGCTGGGTTATTCTGCAAAGAATTTAATAATTGTTCAAACCTTAAACCTTCTACGATAGTTAATTTATGCAATATTATTTTACCGTCGACTAATTTTTGAAGTAATTGCAACGCAGTAGTTTCTGGAGTAACTAAATATTCTCCTGCTTTAATTTTCCTGTCGTATCTCGCTACTTTAGCTAAAAAATATAAAGTATATTGAGTATTTGTTGATACAACATTATCATCTTTAAGTCGATTTAATACTGATTTAAAACTTTCTTTAGGATAAACATCTAATACATAGCCTTCTTTACTAATGTTCTTATAATTAACGCTAGTATTTATATTAAGTGGGGCTTCAGATAAATTTTTATACTGATAATAACCAAACCCTATAAAAATAATACTTAATGATATTAACCATAATAGATAATTCTTGTAATTTTTGCCTAATAAAATAAATTTCATATGCTTTATAAATCCTTTTTACTTCTTCAAAACACTTATACTAAAGACTGGTTATGAGCGAGGCTAAATTTTATTAAATATTAATGTTCCGTTAGTACCACCAAATCCAAAAGAATTAGACATACTAACGCATAAATTATTTACATCTCGTGCACAACCAGGAACATAATCTAATAAACATTCCTTAGATGGATTTTCTAAATTTATAGTCGCAGGTATTACTTGATCACGCAATGCTAGTATAGAAAAAATAGCTTCGACTGCACCTGTAGCCCCTAATAAATGTCCCGTCATAGATTTAGTAGAACTAATAGGTACTTTTTTAGCAGATCCACCAAATAAACTTTGGATTGCAAGACTTTCTTCTATATCTCCAATAGGCGTAGAAGTTGCATGAGCATTAATATAACCAACATCTTCTGGGGTCATTTTAGCATCATTTAACGCTAGTTGCATAGCCAACTTAGCACCATGAGCACCTGCTGGAGGTTTAGTAATATGATAAGCATCAGCACTCATACCAAAACCACTTAACTCTGCATAAATTTTAGCACCACGTTTTTTAGCATGTTGGTATTCTTCTAAAACTAACATTCCAGAACCATCTCCAAGCACAAAACCATCCCTAGCTTCATCCCATGGCCTTGATGCACCAGCTGGATCATCATTTCTAGTTGACAAAGCTTTCATTGAATTAAATCCAGCTACGCATAGTGGTGTGCTAGCTCTTTCTGCCCCACCAGCTAACATAATATCAGCATCCCCATATTTAATAAGGCGAGCTGATAGCCCTATTGTATGAGTGCCAGAAGCACAAGCTGTAGACACAGCAAGATTTGGACCCTTTAATCCATACATAATAGACAAATGCCCAGAAATCATATTAATTAGTGACGCTGGGATAAAAAATGGAGTTATACGTCGTGGACCCTCTGCTTCTAAAATAGAATTATTAGATTCTATTGAACTTATACCGCCAATCCCTGAACCAACCATAACTCCAAATCGTTCTAAGTTGATATGTGCAAAATTAGAATCTATTAAACCAGCATCTTGAATAGCCTGCACTCCAGCTGCAATTCCATATTGAATAAAAAGATCACATTTTTTTACTTCTTTAGCTGGCATGTAATGTTCTGGTCTAAAATCACGAACTAACCCTGCAAACTTAGTTATATGTTTTGAAGTATCAAAAGAATCAATTAATCTGATCCCACTTTTATTTTGCAAAATATTATTCCAAGTAGTGGCAATATCATTACCTAATGGACAGATGATACCTAAACCAGTAATTACCACTCTCCTACTACTTGTCATAAAAACTAGGCCTCAACTTTTGTAGTAACATAATTTATAGCATCTTGTACTTTTTGAATTTTTTGTGCTTCTTCGTCTGGAATATCTATACCAAATTGATGTTCTAACTCCATAACTAATTCTACATTATCTAAAGAATCAGCACCCAAATCTTCTACGAATGATGCCTCTGGAATAACTTTAGCTTCATCAACACCTAGTTTTTCTGCAATAATTTGTTTCACTTTTTTAACTTTCTCTTCAACAGTATTCATAATTTAAAATCCTCCAGTTTTAGTGTATAAAAATCATATTTGATAAAAAATTTTAATTCATTAACATTCCACCATTTACATGAATAGTATTACCCGTTATATAGCTTGCATTCTCGCTAACTAAAAACATTACGGTTTTTGCAACTTCATCAGCAGTACCTAATCTACCAACAGGGATTTTAGCTAACAAGTGATTTTTTACATTTTCCGTCAAAGATTTAGTCATATCCGTATCAATAAAACCTGGGGCCACCATATTAACTGTAATACCCCTACTTGCCACCTCTTGCGCTAAAGATTTGCTGAAACCAATTATCCCAGCCTTTGCTGCGGTATAGTTAACTTGTCCGGCATTTCCAGAAAAAGCAACTATTGAGCTAATATTTATAACTCTTCCCCAACGCGCCTTCAACATAGATTTAATGCAGACTTTAGTCAAGCGAAATATTCCAGAAAGGTTAGTTTCTATAACACTAGTCCACTCTTCATCAGTCATCCTTAAAAATAAATTATCTCGGTTAATACCAGCATTGTTTATTAAAATTGCTGGAGAATTTACAGTTTGATGAATTTGGTTTATTGCCTTTTCTATAGAGACAGGATCAGCAACATTTAACATTAAACCAAAATTTTTTTTGTTACCAAAATTTTTTAAATGTGCAGTTATAGCTTGCGCACTATCTGTACTAGTTGCAGTTCCAACAACTGTGAATCCAGCCATTGCTAAATGCTCAGCAATAGCTTTACCAATACCACGACTAGCACCAGTAACTAGTGCCACTTTATTATCTAAATTATCTGACATATCATTTCCTATTATACCCATTCCAGCAATATAGCTCCCCAAGTTAATCCACCACCAAATGCTTCTAACAATATTTTTTGCCCTGGTCTAAATAAACTACGCTTTATAGCATAATCTAATGCTAAAGGAATAGAGGCTGCTGAAGTATTGGCATGGGTGTCAATTGTCACAATCATTTTTTCAACTGGAATATTCAATTGTTTTGCCATAGATTGTAAAATTCTAATGTTTGCCTGATGAGGCACAACCCAGTCTATATCGGTAATGTTTAAATTATTTCTTTCTAACAACTCTATAACTATATCGCTCAACCAAGTTACTGCTAGTTTAAATACATCGTTACCTTTCATACCAACATATGGTTGTTTCGATGAAATACCTATATTATTTAAAGTTAATAAATCTTTATATTTACCATCTGCTTTTAAAATAACATCAATAATTCCTGGTTGATTAGAAGCCTCTAATATAACAGCACCTGCACCATCGCCAAACAATATACAAGTTGATTTATCTTCCCAATTAACTACTTTAGTTAAAGTGTCTGCTCCAATCACTAATGCTCGTTTTGCTTGTTGTAATCTTATAGCATTATTAGCTACGCTAAGTGCGTAAATAAAACCACTACAAGCAGCTGATACATCTAATGCATAACAAGGCGGAATTTTTAATTTATCCTGCACCAAACAGGCAGTAGAAGGAAACACATACTCGGAAGTTGATGTTGCAACCACTATGAAATCAATATCATTATTGGTATAACCAGAATTTTTTAATGCATAACCAGCAGCAATCGCTGCTAAATCAGCAGATGTTTCACCACTGTCAGACACATGGCGTTGCTTTATACCAGTTCGCTCAAAAACCCAAGCATCTGTTGTGTTTAAAAAACTTTCCAATTCTAAATTAGTAATAATTTTTTTTGGTAATGCAGAACCAACAGCCACTATGTTGGCATACTTATATAGTGCATTCATACTTTAGCATGATTCCTAAGTTGAAAAGCTACTTGTTCCCTAATTAAGAATGGTACATTTTTTTTAGCTTCTACAAGAGCCGCTGTTATAGCGCAACAAAATGCTTTAGCGTCTGCTCCTCCATGACTTTTAATAACCACCCCATTCAGCCCTAATAAACTAGCTCCATTGTATTTTCCTGGATTCACTTTATTAAATATTTTTTTTAAAATTGGTTTAGCTAAATATGCTATGATTTTCGTATAAAAATTTTCAGAAAATCCTTGCTTAATATAATATAAAATTAATTTAGCCAAACCTTCACTTACTTTTAATGTAACATTACCAACAAAGCCATCGCACACCACTAGATCTACTGTACCTTTGTAAATATCATCCCCTTCAACAAAACCAACATAATTTAATTCAGTAGCTTCAGATATTAATTTACTGGCTGTTTTAATAGCCTCTGTTCCTTTAATTGCTTCTGAACCAACATTTAACAATCCAATGCTAGGACGAACTTTATTTTCTAATGCAGACACTAATACCGAACCCATAACTGCAAATTGAAATAATTGTTCTGCTGAACAATCTAGGTTTGCACCTAAATCTAATACACTAACCACTCGATCTTTAGACGGCATTGGATATAAAATAGCTGGACGATCAATTCCTGGTAAAGTTCTAAGTATATACTTAGCAATAACCATTAATGCTCCAGTATTACCAGCACTAACACAAGCTTGCGCATTACCGTTTTTTACCAAACCTAATGCAACTCGCATAGAAGAATCTGGTTTTCGTCGCAATGCAACAGTTGGCAACTCATCCATAGCAACTATTTGGGTACTATGCACAACCTTAATCCTAGCCTGAGGTATTGTTTCTTTAGTTATTGATTGTTGTGCTACTAGCCTTTGCTCTATCTGTGTTCCATCACCCACTAAGATTAAAAACAGCTCTGGATCCATAGCTAATGCCATTAATGCAGCAGGTATTGTAGCATCCAAACCAAAATCACCACTCATCATATCAATCGCGATATGAATATTGCCGTTATTCTTCATCTGTTGTGGAAGCTATTTTTTTAATAATAACTTGTCTACCTTTATAGTAACCATTAGGTGTTATGTTATGACGTAAATGTAATTCACCAGTTTCTTGATCTACAGATACCGAAGGTGCAGTTAATTTATCATGATTACGACGCATACCACGCGTTGATCTAGTTCGGCGACTCTTTTGTACAGCCATTTAATATAATTCTCCATTCGTTTAAATTATTTAATAAAAGTAGCCAAGGTATAATAACTTTGTCAGAAATATCTGTCAAAAAAATATTATGCTCTTCAACATTAACTTAAATTTCGAACTTAATTTATCTAATAAGCTAGGTTGCAATGTAAAATCACGAATTTCACTAGCTTTAATTATGTTAGTAGCAATATGTTGAACATCACCAAAACCATCAATTAAACCTAATTCCAGAGCTGCTTGTCCCACCCAAAATTTACCAGAAAAAATTTCTTCACTATTAACATTTTTAGCAATTTGTGGACGTTTATCTACAACATTTTTAATAAACAATTTATGAGTTAATGCTAATTGCTCATTGATAAAAGCATCATGCTCAGGATTTCTAGGAGAAAAAGGATCGAGCATAGCTTTGTTTTTTCCAGCAGTATATACACGATGCTCTACTCCAATTTTATTTAAAGCATCAACAAAACCAAAACTATTTATTATTACCCCAATAGAACCAACTAAACTGGTTTCATCAGCATAGATTTGATTAGCAGCACTAGCTATTAAATACGCAGCCGATGTCCCCAAATCTTCAATTGCAGCATAAACTTTTATTTTGGGATATTCAGCTTGTAATCGTACTATGTTGTTATAAATCTGTCTAGCTTGCACAGGACTACCACCAGGGCTATTAATTTTTAAAACTATCCCCTTAGTTTGTTTGTGTTGAAAAGCATTTTTTAAACTTTTATTAACGTCGTCAGAATTAGCAGGTTGATCCTTACTAATTTCACCATCAATATCTACAACTGCAGTATGCTCACCCTTATATTCTTTATTAATTTTTGCATCACCCAACAACACAAATATAGTCATTATAACAACATAACTAAATCCAAGTGTTTTAAAAAAAATCCCCCACCTTCTCTTAGCTCGATGTTCTTTAATAGTAGTAAACAACAATTCTTGTATAGTATCTCTTTCCCAACTACTATCCTGCGGATCTTGTCCAATGTCTTTCACAAATTTGCTCCAAGTTTCAATAAAAAGTTAGTTAAATCCGTATCGTATTCAGCATTAGCTATAATAGTATCACCTGTTTGTGGACAAGCAAATTGTAAACTTTTAGCATGTAAAAACATTCTATTTAAACCAAATTTTTGTATTTGAGAATTATATTCTCTATTACCATATTTATCATCATTAACAATGGGAAAGCCGATACTCGCTAAATGAACACGAATTTGATGAGTTTTACCAGTTAATGGTTTAGCAGTTATTAGACTAGAATTTAAATTAGCAGATCCCTTTAATACAAAACATTTTTCTGGAGTACAAATTGTTTTTGCATAACTTCCATCAGCAGACACTTTTACAAAGTGTTCTTTAGAATTTTTAATAATTTTTTTTAATAATAATTCAACAACTTTTTTCTCAGTAAAAATTCCTTGTACTAATACAGAATAAATTTTAGTAATTTTTCTCTCTCTTAATAATAGATGTAATTTTTTTAAATAAGATCTTTTTTTAGCAATCATTAAACAACCAGAAGTATCCTTATCTAAGCGATGTACTAGCTCTAAAAAATATTCATTTGGCCTTATACTACGTAATACTTCAATTAAACCAATATTAACCTGACTACCACCATGAACTGCTAGTTTGGCTGGTTTATTGATTATTAACAGATTTTGATTTTCAAAAACAATTGCTTTCTCAAGTTTGGATTGCCAGATCTTTAGCTGCTGTTTGTTTAATGTTTTTTTAGGTGCATCTGCATCTTTATTTAATTTATTTGGATCGGATTTAATTGGAGGGATACGCACATTATCATTAATATTTAAATGATAATTATGTTTAACCCTACCGCTATTGATCCTAACTTGCCCGGTTCTAATTATGCTATATATTAAAGAACGAGCAATTTGTTTGTTAAACAAGTTATATAAAAAATTATCTAAACGTTGCTCCTGATGATCTTCAGTAATTTTTAAATTCTGTACTGCAAATTTTGATAAATCATAATCAATTTTCAATTCAGTATTACTGTTGTGTTTAAAATTTGAAAAATTCGTTGACATAATAACTGTCATAGTATTGTAAAGCGTTACTTTTTAAAAGTAATTTAAAATTTATCCGTCTTAAGGCACCCAGGCAAAAGAACCTATACTTTTAAACGAGTGTCTGTCTGAGCGAAGCTCGTGTACCCGAGTGAAAAAAGTATAGGTTCTTTTGACTGGGTCTAAACAAGAATTTTTGACTATAATTACCTGAATGTATATAGACTAGTTATGTAGGAAATAATTTGTTAATATAAAAATGCATATACTAAAATGTAAGTTAGTATGTTTATATACATGCAACTAGTATATGTTAGGTTGTTTGCTTTTAGGCAAAAAGATTTTAAAAATTAATTTTTTATTTAGGTTTGTTATGTATGTCAGAATTAATCAAAAGAATGCTAATCAACGCTACTCAAGCGGAAGAATTGCGAGTTGCCCTAGTAAATGGTCAACATTTATATAATCTCGATATAGAAAATCCCAGTAAGGAACAACAAAAATCTAATATTTACAAGGCCAAAGTTACCCGAGTTGAACGTAGCTTAGGAGCAGTGTTTGCAGATTTTGGTGCAGAAAAACATGGTTTTCTATCTGGCAGAGAAATTGCTAATGAATATTTTAAAAAACCCATTAAAGAACCAAAAGAACCAGTACTATTGGAAAATTTGGAAAATATTGATGCACCAGATCATCAAATTGATTTAGATAATCAACCAGTTATTACTAATAACGAAGATCTAGAACGATTACCAAGAACTAACCATAGTATACCGTTACAAAGTTTAATCAGTGAAGGGCAAGAACTTATTGTTCAAGTTGAAAAAGAACAACGTGGCAACAAAGGTGCTGCTTTAACAACTTTTATTAGTTTAGCTGGTTGTTACCTGGTATTAATGCCAAATAATCCACGCGCTGGCGGTATTTCTAAACGTATAGAAGGTGAGGATCGGGATGAAATTAAAGCAATTCTTAATGGCTTAACTATTCCAGAAGGAATGGGGGTTATTGTTAGAACTGCAGGTATTGGCCGTAGCTTAGAAGAGTTACAATGGGACTTGAATGTTTTATTAACTCAGTGGCAAGCTATCCGCGATGCTGCCAATTCTAAACCAGCACCATTTTTAATTTATCAAGAAAGCAATTTAGTAATTCGTTGTATTAGAGATCATTTACGCCCAGATATAGAAGAAATACTAATTGATGATCCAAAAGTATTCGATATGGTCTATGACCACATGCGATTAATGCGACCAGATTTTTTAGATCGAGTAAAGCTTTATAATGATGCAGTACCGCTATTTAGTAGATTTCAAATAGAAAGCCAAATAGAGTCGGCTTACCAACGTGAAGTTAAATTAAAGTCAGGTGGTTCCTTGGTAATTGATCATACAGAAGCACTTACTTCTATTGATATCAATTCTGCAAGAGCCACTAAAGGTGCGGACATAGAAGAAACTGCTTTACAAACTAATTTGGAAGCTGCTGAAGAAATCTCTAGACAATTAAGGTTGCGCGATTTAGGTGGATTAATTGTAATTGACTTTATAGATATGACTGCAACTCGTAATCAACGTGATGTTGAACAACGATTACGATATAGCATGTCTGTAGATCGTGCTAAAGTTCAAATGGGCAAAATTTCAAGATTTGGCTTGTTGGAAATGTCCAGACAAAGATTACGTCCTGCACTTAGTGAATCGATAGAAATATCTTGTCCTAGATGTAACGGTAAAGGCACAATTCGTAGCGTAGCTACTATGGCAATTAATGTTATTCGTATAATTGAAGAACGCGCAATAGAAGATACTGTTGGAATGATTGTTTCTGAACTACCAATAGAAATTGCCACTTTTTTAATGAACGAAAAACGAACAACAATTACTGGAATAGAAAAAAAGCAACACGTCAAAATTGTAATTGTACCTAATAAATATATTAATATTCCAAATTACTCCATAACAACTATTAAAAAAGAAGATTTACCTAAATCATTTAAATATGAAGATGCTAGTTATACCTTAGTAAACAAAAAAGAAGCAGCAGAATACGACCCAACTCAAACTCAATTATTTGCTACTCAACAAAAACCTGCAGTAGTAACTGCAAATACAACTCCTGCCCCAATACCTCAAATGACTAATGCAACATCAGAAAAAACTAATGCAGTAAATGATGATAATAATGTTGCTAAATTAATTAGACGTTTATGGAACATGATTAAAGGAAAAGATCAGGATCCACTAAAATCTAATAACCTTGGTGTAACTAAAGAAGACCAAGCTGATCAACATCAATCTAAAAAATATAAATATAAAAATACTAATAGATTTAAGCATCATAAAAATATTAGGAACAACAACAATTATAGTTATAACAGCGAAAAAAATATTGAACAAACAAATGATCAAGTGTCGGTAGATCTAACAAATCAAACAAGTTCCGCCCATACTCCATCTAATGTTAACCATATTAGAAACAACAATACTAAAAGAAAAACAAATAATTTTCGCCGATATAACAATAATAGATCCAGAGTACATGAGACTAAAGTAGGTGAAACAGAGAATGTAGCTGATACTACTAATATTAATGTTCAAAATCATAGTAATGAAAGTTAATTAAGCTAGATCTTTATCCTCTATTTGTCTGGCCTGATTTTCTAACATAATTGGAATATCATCTTTAATTGGATACGCTAATCTATCAAATTTACAAATCAATTCATTGGTAGTTTTATTAAATATTAATTGGCTTTTACAAATTGGACACACTAAAATATCTAGCAATTTACTATTAATCATGATTTTCCTCTTAAAAAAGTTGTTAAATAATTATTAAATTGCTCTTCTAAATTAAATTTAACCTTAACACTTAAGCACCAAAAATTATCTTTAGCAAACTTGATGCACTTTACAGCATCTTTTTCTGTCATGATAACTGGCAAACCATCATTAAAACATAAATCTTTCTCTTGATATTTATGATGATCTAAAAATTCATGATTTATGATCTTAATACCAAGAGCCTGCAATAAATTAAAAAATCTTTGATTATTCCCAATGCCAGACACTGCATGAACACTCATGCCACCAAAATCTGCTGGGGTTTTTACTATACTTGGATTTGTTAAATTATAAATTTTTTCTGGGACTAAATTTGAAATATATTTGTTTTTTTGATTGTTTAAAATAGCATTATTAATATTATTATTTAGTAATTGTTCGCTTTGTTCATTATTTCTAGCATCAACCATTTTATTATTTAACACTATTAAATCTACTGTATTTAATTTGTTTATTGGTTCACGCAATGGACCTATTGGTAAACAATGTCCATTACCAAAAAAACGTTCTCCATCGATCATAACAATCTCAAGATCTCTAGCTAATTTATAATGCTGCAAACCGTCATCACAAATAATTATATTAATATCAAAATTTTTTAATAAAAATTGTATCGAAGCAACTCTGTTTTTTCCTATTACAACCGGAGAATCAGTATTATTAGCTATTAAAATCGGCTCATCTCCAAAAACATCTGGATCAGAATTTTTAGTAACTACATAACTAACAATCTTACATTTAGATTTATAACCACGCGTTACAATTGCTGGTTTAAATCCTTGGCTTTTTAAATAATTAGCAATATAAATTACCAATGGGGTTTTACCCGTACCACCAACAGTAATATTACCAATTACAATTATTGGGACATTAAATTTATATGTTTTAAAAATTTTATATTCATATAGTTTTTTTCTAAAAAAAATTATAAACAAATATACAAGTTCGATTGGATACAAAATCCAGAAGAACAAATTTAAATTTTTTCTATACCAACAATTTATTAAAATTTTAAGGCACTTCATTAACAGTTACTTTATGTAGGTTGTTATAATATAAATTTTGACTTAATTCTTTATGATTACCAATAGCCACTAACTTACCTTCTTCTAGCACAGCAATTTGATCAGCATTCTCTATAGTAGACATACGGTGAGCAATTACTATTGTAGTTTTACCGATCATTAAATTACCTAAGGCTGATTGTATTTGTTGTTCCGACTGAGAATCTAATGCGCTAGTTGCTTCATCTAAAATTAAAATCGGAGCATCTTTTAAAATTGCCCTTGCTATTGCAATCCTTTGCCGCTCACCACCAGATAGTAAATTACCGTTATTACCAATATGCGTATCTAAACCATTTGGCAATTGTCTTATAAATTCCATTGCATTAGCAGCAGTTGCAGCATTAATAATTTGTTCTTTTGAAGCACCTTGCATACAACCATACGCAATATTATTAGCAATTGTATCGCTTAACAACACAATACGCTGACTAACCATAGCAAAATATCTACGTAATTGTTGTAAATCTAAGTCATTAATGTTAACCCCATTTAAACTAATGGATCCAGAAGTTACCTGATAAAATCTAGGTAACAATGAAACTAAAGTGGATTTTCCAGTCCCTGAACGACCAACAATTGCAGTAGTCTTACCTGCTGGAAACGTGAGATTAATATTCTCTAAAACAATTTGTGGTTCAAGAGGTAACATATTATTAATATAAGAAAAATTTACATTGTTTAAACTAATTATATTTAGTTTTTCACTGGAATGCTCTAAAGAAATATTTTTCAAAGGATTATTTTGTTCTATAGGAGCTGCTAACAATTCAAAGATACTATCAGCTGCAGCCAAACCTTTAGCCAATACATAATTTACTTCTGATAGTTGCTTTAGTGGACGAATTAATGAATACATTGCTACAAACAAACCAACAAATGAACCTGGACTAATTGCCCAACTTTTACTAGTAGCTATGTATATTAAAGTTACCAGTACAGAACTTGACATAACCAACATAGTTGATTCTGATAACGCTGATACTAATACTATCTTTAATTCTTGCTTAAAATTGTAACCAATTAATTGATTAATTCGTTTAGTTTCGTGAGGTATAGCTTCAAATATTCTAATCACTTTACAAGCTTCTATTACTTCATGCACAAGATGTGATATATCTCCAACAGATTGTTGCAACCTAATACTATATTTTCTAATTTTAATATTAATATTACGTAAGAACCAACCAATCAATGGGCCAACTAATAATGCCATCAATGTTAATTGCCAACTAATACTAAACATTACTCCAATAAAAAATATAATAGTTACTATGCTATTCAATAATTCCAACACTGAATCGGACAATGCTCTAGATATTTGTTCTACATCATAATTAACTTTAGATATCAAATTTCCGATAGCGTTTTGCTTAAAAAAACTAACTGGTAAAAACAACATGTGGGTCAAAATTTTTGCACGCAAATCTTTAGAAACATTTTTAGTTAAATAACCAACAAGAAATTTAGTAAAAAATCCTGAAATAGAACGTAGTACTAAAGCTAACAAAACTAGCGGGGTAATACCTCGCACTGCTTCAAAACTTTGTGCTACAAAACCTTCATCAAATAATTTGGGTAATAAAAATTTTAACCCGCAAGCTTCGATTAACTTAGAACAAATTAAACTGGTAATTGCTAAAACGAATATCCAAAAATATGGTTTTAAGTTACTAGCTAATTTTTTATAAATATTATTTTTGTCTTGATGCATAATCTTTAAAAATCTTTAATTATCCAATGACCGAACCATTTCGGCATGTTCTTTAGTAATTCCAAAATTTTCTGTTAGTCATTCTATAACAATTATATTCAATAGTCCCGCTTTCTGGCTTAGATTCAATTGACTTAATTGTTTTCAATTTAAAATCTATAGTGCCATGCTCTATAGTATTTAAAATTTTTATTTTTTTAGCTAAATATTTATCTAAAACTTCTCTTCTTGGGTGACCATATATATTCATGTACCCTGCCGAAACAACTGCATATTTTGGATTTACAGCACCAATAAACTGTTCAGATGATGAACCATTGCTGCCATGATGTGGTATTAATAAAACATCAGATTTTAATTTATGAGAATATTGTTGCACTAAAAATTTTTCTAATTTTTGACTAATGTCCCCAGTAAATAACACCCTGTGTTTATTAGTGCGCATTTGTAACACACAACTATTATCATTTTTATTTAAAATATTAATATTATTACCAAATTGTTCTGGATATAAAAATTCAAACTCTACTCCGTCTAAATGCCAAATATAATTAGATTGACATAAACTAGCAGACAAATTAACTATTTTATAATTTACACTAGTAGAAAAATTTTTAACCATCTGTTGTTTAATAAGCTCTTCAAGTCCACCGATATGATCCAAATCTGTATGGCTAATAATTGCTTGCTCTATCTTAGTATGATTTAAGCTTTTCAAATAATTTATAGCTACTTTATTAGGTGGTCCAGTATCATATAATAAAATATGATCCTTAAGTTGAATAACAGTAGCCAACCCTTGACCGACATCTAGTATCGAAACAAATGCATCACCATATTGCGGAAACGATTTTTTACTGAAAAACAACGGTAAAAAACAAATTAAAGCTAAATATTTATTTAATAATCCTTTAGGAGTAAGTAACCATAAACTACCAACGCAACTTATTAAAAAACTCGACATATTAGGTGTTGCTATTTCTATAGTTGCATACGGAATAAGTGGCAATTTTTTTAATATACTTAACAATAAATTTAAATTAACATCTGCAAAAATAAAAAAACACTTAGAAAAAGTTATATTAAAAATACCATATAATAATAAACCAACTAAGATCCAAGGTAATATTAAAAAATTTACCCAAGGTATCGCTATGAAATTAGCTAAGCAAGATATTAAACAAATTTTTCCAAAAAACAGACCATTAATTGGTAATAAACCAACTAACATTATCCAGTTAGTTTTTATTAAATTGAATATTTTTATAAATATTATACGTGGTTTATTATGAATAACTATATTTGGTACATTTTTAAAATTATATATTAAAATTCCAACTGCCCAAAATGATAACCAAAAACTACTAGATAAACTTGCAAACGGATCCAAAATCAAAATTACTATTATGGCTAAAAAATAAATTTGTTTAATATTAATAATTTTGCACCATATGATTCCTGCAAAATATAAACATGTCATCATTAATGCACGCTTTGTTGCAACACTTAATCCAGCTAAATTGGCATAAATAATTGCACTTAATATACTACCTATCGAGCCAACTATAGGGGCAGGTAACTTTTCTAATAATTGTTTGGATGTTAACTTTTTCCATAAAAAACTAATTAACAAAAACATTAAATTAGCTATAAACCCTATATGTAACCCAGAAATAGCTAATAAATGTGCCGTACCTGTATCTTGAAAAATTGTTATGTCTGTTTGTGAGATATCGTATTTAGTACCCAGACCTAATGCTAGAATTATGCCTTTTTTACTTAAATGCCATTTTGTTGCAGCAATATTTATTTTATTAGCAATAAAATTTCTTATTTTATTTATACTACAATTTGTTTTATTAGAATTTATTAATAAATTTTTTGAACTATTAATAACTTTACCGACCATTTCGATACGCTGTACAAACAAATGTTTTTCTAAATCAAAACTACCATAAGTCGAAAAATTCCTTGGTTTTTTTAACTTAAGATATAGCTGCCAGTCATCGCCCGGTAAAATATTATTATGAGCATTAATCCACTTAACGCGCACCTTATGATTAATAGCATTTGGAATACCATTGAACATATCGTTAGTTGTGGAACTGATAAGTTTATATATTTTTACATCAAATTCTACAGATTTGCCAGATTTTATAGAAGATGGTAGTTCAGCATCAAGTGAGCTTTGTATCGGGTAAGATACATCAATTATTTTACCCTGAACCAACATTGGTTTACCTTCCACCAAACAAGACAGCCAACTATTCTTTTTGAACAAATCTACGTGCAACCACATCCATGAGAAACCTAAGCCAACACTAAATAAATTTAATGCCAACCATAGTAATAAATGCTTAAATTGATTAAACTTATCATATAGATATAGACAATAACAAAATAATAAATGCAATATTAGAATTAATAATAAATAGCTTTTGTAATAATAAAACATCTGTAACAAACAAATGCCAAACAAAAAAAAGCTGGCAAAAAATTGTATATTAAAATTTATGGGTTGCCTGATAGTTTGCATATTAAAAATAACAACACATTTATTGCTATTTAAATATAACAAAATTATATAAAGATTATTTAGAGAAAAAGTTATGATTCAACGGTATTTAAAAAAAGTTTCTCCTGATCGAGAAAAGCTTAAACAATATAAAATATTAAATATTTTTGGAAAATTTATTCATAATCCTAATTTATGGCACTTTAATCGTTACTCTGTACCTAAAGCATTCGCGGTAGGTTTATTTATTGCTTGGATCCCAGTACCATTTCAAATGACATTAGCAGCGTTTGGAGCCATTATATTTAATGCTAATTTACCGTTATCAATTGCATTAGTATGGCTTACCAACCCAATCACTATGCCTCCATTATTTATGTTTGCTTATATAATTGGAGCTAAAATTTTAGAAATACCAATTAAACCTTTTAATTTTGAATTATCTATAGATTGGTTAACTTCTTTGATTGGTGATATTTGGGAACCTGAATACGTCGTGACAAGTGACGAGGTAGCGCGGTTATAGGTATCGTAGACGCTCGCGACTCGGGTATATGTGGTCGATATCGCGGTAACGCCGTCGGCCTTATAGGCCGTCGTTGTGACGTCCTGTGTGGTCGGGTTATCGCTGGGGTCAAAAGTAGAGTTATGTATCAGAGTCTCTGTCTCGAGAGGTACTCCCGTTATCGTTATATCGCCTAAAAGCGTGTCACTAGAGGCTCTGTGGGCGTAATGGTCCATAGTCATGTCGGTTATCCGGCCTACGGCGTCGGCGGAGTTGGTCCTTATATCCACCCCCGCGCATGTGGCGAAGGTAGCGTCCGAATAAGAGGCTATCTTCTCCGATACCGCCACCCCCGATACCTGGTAGTTATCGAACTGCTG
>CAIJNR010000005.1 GCA_903822055.1 uncultured Francisellaceae bacterium
CTCAGCTTTAGTAGCTTTCTTTCTTAAAATTTTTGCACATTGTAATAATTTAGCTTGTTTCATAATATAAAAAGTACTGAAAACCAAATTATCTGTATATAGCATTTTTACTGATATTATTATGCTAATGTGAGCATATGCTGCCCACCCTCTCCAACAATTTTTGTTGGAGAGGGACCTGGTAAGCGTGAATTATAATTGAACTTGAAGGGGTGAGGCTGTTGATGGTTATTTGCTCAACTGTTCGCTGAATAGCCCAGGGCTCTACAGTCTCTTGTGCACCATAATATTTTACCGATTAACATCGATACAATAGATAATATACATAATACAGCTATAGCTATTATATGCTCTGTTAAAACCCAAGAAAACATATAATAGCTACTTAAATATAAAAAATATATAGTAATTGTTCTTTTAATAACCAAACTAAATCCAACTTTAATCGATTGCAAAGCCCCATGCTGTTGACCATGTTTTAAATTAAAAAAACAAAACACATGGTAAATGTTTTTATAATTCATTTTACATGTTATCACAATTGCTAACAACATCAATAAATTAGCCGTATTAGTAGTTAGCAGATTATTTAAAACAATGTTCAAACCAAACTTACAAAAAAAGATGCTATAAATCAATGGAAAAATACAGCTAGCAAAGTATATAACACCGACTTTATAACCACCAATCTGCTTTATAAATAAATCAGAAGCACCTGCAGTTAAAACAATATTTAACCCAACAAATAAAATTTTTATTCTATCTTGATTAACAACAGTATTTTTAAAAAAATTATTTATAAAAATACTTTTTGTTGTTAATTGCTCAGATAAAATTTTTAAAAATTCTATCTGTCCTAATAAAAGTTGATTAACAACAAAAATAACTATATTACAGCAAAAAAACAATATCATAAAAATATTTATAAAATCCATGGATTTTTTTTTGCAACAAAAGTCAATGGATTTTTCTAAATTCTGCTTGGAGTAATAAAAAACAACCAATACAACAAAAGAAGTAATCATTGGGTATTTTAAAAAATCAAATAATTTATATTTGCTGGAAATAATGGAAAATAGAGCAACTGATAATACAGTCAACAACGTAATAAAACTCATAACTCTAATATAAGATTCCATCCCCAAAAGAATATTATAAAAAAACAACCCTGGTTGATTGTTTACATTAGGTAATAAACACTTTGCAAATCGTATGCTCGAAAATCTAAAGTGATATTTATAAAAACCAATTCCTAATAGTACACTAATAAATACGATCCAATTAACCAGTCCATCCATTAACATAACAAATGAAAAATTTGGCATTAAATTAATAGAAATATCTGTTAACCTACTGTTTAACTCTCCTTGTACCAATAAGTTACTACACACCCAAGTAGCTAACAAAAACACCCTGCCTTGCAAAAACAACATCTTTAACAAAAAAATAAAAAAATTATTAGTTTGAATTGGTTGTATATTTATATGTTCGTCAAATTTTAGGTTGAAATGTTTAACAACTAAAATATGCAATAATATAATTAACATCATAATTAAAACATATATAGTGTATAAAATTATTGCTGGATATAAAAATATCAAATAGAACCAACCAACAACCGCTGCAACCGTTAGCTGCCAAGTCACATGTATTTTAGATTGTGCAAAAAAATAATCTAGATTGTTTTTAAATAACCAATTAATGATTTTTTGCATTTTGATCTATTAACAATTGATTAATGCTCACTTGTTGAGCTACCATAGTAGCTAATAATGCCTCTATTCGTTCGTTCTGTTTGTATTTATGATAATCCATCCAAACTTTCAATGCATCTATTTTGACAAGTTCTTTTAGCAAATCTTCTTGGCTAGCAGTATCTATATATTCTTGCCATTTAATATCTTCAAAACGCTTTTTAGCTGACTTCTCCATAATGCTTAATCTAGAAAATTTTTTTTTGGTAATATGTTCTTTTCCTTCTAATAAATCTAGCGGCAATCTAGATTGAAACATGGTATTAAAAGAATTTCTAACAACTGACAACCTAGCTTGAGAAACATAAGCTTCTGCTAAAGCTGCTTTGTTTTCTGGAAGTTCTTTGTTATGAACACTTGCATCCTGCATTTCCATTTGGATGTTAGAAGGGAACGGATTAATAATATTTCTCATCACTTCACTAGCTAATTCCATTTCTTCTCGATTTTTATAAAAATTATTATTTAACAATGCGGAAGCTCTCATATCTCCATATACATATGAATTAGAATGAACTTTGCAGGTTTTATCAGCTTGATTAAAACAAAACATCTCATTATGTTTGTTAACAATATATCCTTTTGGATCTTCACCTAAAAGCACTTTATCATGCATGCCAGGTCCAGTAATTCTATACAAATCATAATTAATATCTGAAAATTCTTTATTTTTAACAAATTCTTGCCATTGATTATTGTTTTGCAGTTCTTTTAATTGAAAAGATAAATATTCACTTTTGTTTATATCCTTTTCATCAGAATAACTAATTTGCGGAATCTGAACAATTAATATACATATAAAGATTGATAACAAATAATTCAAATTTAATAATTTTTTAGATAATTGCGATAAATTCATATTACTTTAAACCTTATAATTATATTTTTTCTAATGCATTTAATATTAAAGTAATCCTTTGTACCGAAAAAATTCTAGATAATAGCTGCATTCTTTCAAATACTAAATTACGCTCTAAAAATAATTTTGCACTATGATTAACTGGTTTCCCAGCCTTAGAAACCGCCTGTTCTTCTGCATAGGTTAATAATTTAGCAGCTGAACCAGGTTTTAAATTATCTATAGTTTGTAAAATTTTTATAGCACGACTCGCTCGTAAATAAGCTAAAATGTTGATTATTTTTTCCTCATAACCAGTAAAATCTACACTATGAACTAGATCCATAGCTTGACCAAGTTTAATAATAGCAAGCTCAATCTTTGGATCAAGATCGGCGGCCCAACTTTCCACACTCTCTAATGCAACGATTACTCTATATAAAACCCGTCTATCATAGCTATCCCAAAAGGCATGTACTGCATCTAAGTGTAGATCTGGCATGATGTAATTCTCCGTCTAATAGTAACCTTACCAACTAAAACTTTATGTATTAATAATTTATTTAAAGAATAGCTTTATAGCTATAATTATACAAAACTTCATTAATCTTATTGCTAAAGAAGATATAAGAATAGATATATTATTACATCTATATTTATGCAGTATAATAATATTATATATAAAAAGGATACATCATGGGACTGTTCTCTGGAACTAAAAAAGCTGTTGGCCATGTGGTTAATTTTAAAATTACTGATTGGTTTAATACCGATAGTCATAAAGCCAATATTAACTATATAATTAATTATAGCAAAAACCTCTTTTATACAGAACAACCAAGCTACAAAGAAACTTTTGAACAAGCCATGGAACGTTTACAATTAAATGAACAAGATATACTTTCCCGTAAAAAAGAATTTTTAAAACTGTTTCTAATATCTTTAACAATTAGCATCTTGTTATTTGGTTATACAATGTTCATTACTATACAGTATAAAAACTTATATAGTTTTATTTTAGGCATAGGGGTTACTATTTTAAGTTTATCTAAAACTTTTAGATACCATTTTTGGTTAATCCAAGTCACTAAAAAAAAACTTGGTTTAACTTTTAAAGACTGGTTGAATTAATGAAAAAACTCATAAAAGCAAATCTTTTATGTCTATTACTTACTTTTATTGTTGTATTATGTTTTATACCAAATGATGCTATAGCCGGAGTATTTGATCCACCAATTACTGATAAATCTGTAGAATATTTAAGTATGGTATTTGGCGGTAGTATTGGCGGTATTAACTTAGGTGCATCTGGTGATTCAACTGCATTTTTAGGTAGTTTATTTCAAGTTTTTAATGGCATAGTATTAGCAGTAGCTATATTTATATTGTCTTATACGAGTGCTTTATCTGTTATAAATACAGCCCATGAAGGAGAAATCATGGGCAAAAAATTTTCTTCTGTTTGGATCCCATTACGTTCCGCAATGGGATTACTATTATTAGCCCCAGTTCCAGGTTCTGGTTATTCATTATTACAAGTTACCGTAGTATGGATTGTAATAAATGGTATAGGCGCTGCAGACATGATCTGGGATCTAGTAGCTGACAATCTAGCGGCAGGAGTAAGTGTTACCCAAAATGTATCAAAAGGAGGTATTGTTCCTCAACTAATATTCAATGGAAATACATTAAGTAAAGATTTACTTAGAACATTAGTATGTATGGAGGTACTTAATAAATATGCCGATACTTTTTTATTAAGTTCAACAGGAGCTCCATTAGGCCATTATTCTATTGTCCAGCCAATTACATCAGGGGCTAATCCAAACATCTCTGGAAAAATAATATTTGGCGCTAATGATCCAACTAATACTACCAGACAAGATATCTGTGGTTCCGTTTCTATAGGAGCTTCTTTAAATGATAATTTAGCTAATATTAATTTAACTACTGCACAAAAACAACAACTAGTTATGAATGCTTACCAAGTAAAAAGCGAAGCTATAGATGCTATTTTGACTTATGTTCAGCCATTAGCTAGAGATATTGCAAACCTAGTACCAGATTCTTCTGGTAGTATAAAATTACCAGATTATTCTGGTGGATCAGATTCAGGTTTATTATACAGCTCAATATTATCTTACGAAAAAACTCTTGCTACCCTAACTAAAAATGAAATGGTACTTAATGCCGGTGGCTCTATAAATCCTGGAACATCGTTGGCAGTTAAGTTAGAAGATAGTAAAAAATATGGCTGGATGCTCGCTGGTGCTTATTATTATCAATTTACTAGTGGTACAGCGCAACCATTGTTAAGTACAGCTACAAACGATCCTCCAAACAAAGTAACCGGACAATTACTTACCGGTGGACCATTAAGCGATTTACAAACAGCAGCAATAACCAAGGCTAACCTTGGACCCCCAACACTTGGAAGCATACTCAATCAATTTTCCACAGCTCTGTCGGATGGGGCAATAAGTGGATTATTTATTCCACCACAAGGTAATTATCAAGGTGATGGGCTTAATATGTCTGGCGATCGTGCTATTTATGCATTAATGGTTGTAAATCCGATAATGATGATCCCAATAATCGTACTTAATGAAGTGTCTATGACTCTCATGGATCAACTATTTTCCCCAAATAACAATGATCCATTATTAACTATAGCTCGTACTGGAAAAACATTTATGGAGGCGGCGGAAGGAATGTGGATCGGTATTATGGCTGCTTCTTTTGCTCTAACTGTAGTGTCTTCTATATGCGCTGCTACTAATCCTGTTGGATACGGAATATTGGGAGCATTTATATCTATGCTGCCAATGGGGTTATGTATAGCAGGTACCCTAGAAAGCCTAGGCGCAACAATGTCTATTTATATACCGATGGTAC
Organism: uncultured Francisellaceae bacterium; assembly: GCA_903822055.1. Taxonomy (GTDB): domain Bacteria; phylum Pseudomonadota; class Gammaproteobacteria; order UBA6186; family Azoamicaceae; genus UBA6186. Next base: position 5,488 of record CAIJNR010000005.1, read on the forward strand.
CCTATATGATCTTTGCTGTTACTGCGCTAGGTTGGTTTATCTCGGTTATAGAAGCAGTAGTTGCAGCTCCTGTAGTAGCATTAGGTTTAATAATACCTTCGCAAGACGAACTTGGTAAAGTAACTCCAGCTCTTGGAATGATAGCCACTATTTTTTTAAGACCAATGTTGACAATTATAGGACTTTTACTAGCAGCCAAGCTTTTTAAAACCACTATGATAATGATAAATCAAGGATTTAGAACTAGCCTCGCTTCTGTAGTTAGTGAAACCGGTAGATCTATGTTTAGTTGGGTAGGTATGCTTATGTTATATGTTGGTTTTTGCATAGCTTTGATAAATAAATGTTACTCACTTATTCACCACCTACCAGATAAAATATTAAGTTGGATTGGAGTTAGCGGTGAACAAACCGATACATCCGCTCTTAAAGATGCCAAAGGAACAATGGAATCTGGTAGCGAAAAAGCCATGGCTTCAATCAAAGGTGGAGCTGCAAGTGCTGCTGGATCAATGGCTGGTCATACAGGTGAAGGCAGTGGCGGTGGCGGTGGCGGCTCACCAGGTGGCGCTACAGGCGGCGGCGGTGGTGGTGGCTCAGCTAAACCTAGTGGTGATGATCTAAGTGCTGCAACACCAGCAGGTGGTCCTCCTACTCCACCAGCTCCTACTGGCGGACCACCACCTACTGGCGGACCACCACCTGCTTCTGGTGGCGGCGGCGGTGCGCCACCTACTCCACCTCCTGTGCCACCAGTGGTACCTTAAGGATATTATGAATAGAACATTATTTCTTTATCTTCAAGCAGCCAAAGCATTAAATTTACCAATGGAATATCGGTATGAATTTGACGGAGTTTCGCTAATACTGGCTGGAAAAACCTATTATTTTCGTCATGGATACACACCATTTAATGCTGGAGCTACTGATAACATTGCACTTAATAAGTATTCTATTAATCATCTTCTTAATAAAGCAGGCTTCCCAGTACCTTTAGCTACTGCAGTTTCTATTAAAGATCGCGTTAATGGTGTTTGGACTTTACCAAAACTTAATTACCCAATTGTCGCAAAACCAACAGCCGGCACCAGTTGTGGTTTTGATGTTTTTTGTAACATAAAAAATGAACAAACACTTATTGAATATTTAAATAAAGTTGCAGAAAAGCATCAATTTATTTCATTAGAAACATTTGAGCAAAATTTAATATCTTATCGCGTGCTAGTCTTTTTTAATAAAGTAATAGCTGTTACTAGACGTGATCCAGCTTGTGTAATTGGCGATGGAAAGCATAGCATCTCTGAGTTAATTGATATTGAAAATGAAAAACGTGATAAAATTACAACTGTCACATTAGATCAAATAAAAGTAGATAGAGAATATGAAACCAAACTAAAAGAGATGAATATAACTTTAGATTATATCCCTAGAAACTACCAAAAAATTATATTATGTTATACATGTAATTCTACTCGTGGTGGCACAATGACATCTTTAGGTAAATCTATTTGCCGAGCAAATGCTAAATTAGCCTGTAAAGCTGCCAAACTTCTTGAGTTAAATTTAGTGGGATTTGATATTATCTGTGAAGATATCATGATCCCTATTAAAAAATCTAGAGGATTTATTATTGAAGCAAATTCAAATCCAGATCTTACAATCCATGAATCACCATTAGCTGGTCCTTGTGTACAAGTCACTAAAATTTTTCTGCAAAATTTAATCAAAAAACATCCGATTGCCTATGTGTTTAATTATTTAAAAACTATGCTAGCAACTAACAGTGATTATGAAAAATCTATATCATAATATGATTGCTCGATCTCTAAAAAATTTAGGTACTTTTTCAACAAGTTATATGCAAGAAGATGCATGTAAAATTTTCTCCTGTTATGCTCCACTTAATGGAATTGATACTAATGCTTACCCAGAATTAGAAGAATTTTCTGAGGTTTGTAAAAAATTTATTCTTAATTTAAGTCAGTCCAAAAACGAAAATGAATTTCGAGTAGTTGCAACCACCTGTTCATCAGAAGCAATTGTATTAGGAATGTATTTTTTAAAACAATACTGGCAAGGCTTACCTTTATCTATCAACAAAAGTGAGATTCATTCTTGCTCAGCTCCTAATATTATTCTTAGTAATCATAGCCATATAGCTTGGCAAAAAGCTGCTGAACTTTTAAATGTTAAAATTAAAATGTTACCTATTTTGCAAGATGATTTAACAATTGATACAAGCTTATTAAGCAAGCTAATAGATTGTAATACTATTGGAATTTGTTGTACCTTAGGCTCACCCACTACTCTTTGCTTTGATAATATAATAAAAGTAAATCAAATTCTTGAACATTTTGATAAGCAACATAATTTACATATACCTATACATGTGGACGCAGCAAGTGGAGGATTTATAGCTCCATTTGTTTATCCAAAATTTGATTGGGGATTTAATCTTTCTCATGTTTACAGCATTAATATTTCTAGCCATAAATACGGATTAGTTTATCCTAGTTTAGGTTGGTTACTCATGCGTAAAATAATTTGTCCTGATACTTATGCTTTTAGACAAGATTATCTAGGTAAAATAATTCATACATATGGGATACGTTTCTCCCATACAGCTGCACATTTAGCAACACAGCATTACTATATTCAAACAAAAGAATTTGCAGGCTATCAAGTGATTATTAATAAATTGTTTTTTCTAGCAAAAACACTTAAATATTATTTATCGCAAATAAATGAAATACTTACAATATCTCCTGAAACAAGTACACAATTACCAGGAGTTGTTTTTGCATTACAAACGTCAAAATTTAATTTGCAACAATTAATAGATGATTTAAAACAACAAGGATGGATATTGCCTGTCTATCAACTACCATCCGAAAACAAAACAATTGTAACTAGAATTGTTTTGCGTTATGGAATGACCGAAGATACCATACAAACGTTCATAACAAATTTAAAAAACACTATAACATCTCTATTGCGATAGCAGTCGCTTCTCCACCGCCAATACATAAACTTGCTAAACCTAAACGTTTGTTACGATTTTTTAAACCACCTAATAAAGTAGTAATAATACGTGTTCCAGAGGCGCCTAGTGGATGTCCAATTGCACAAGCACCACCATGAATATTAACTTTATCATATGAAATATTCAGATCTTTCATAGCTGCCATAGTAACTACTGCAAAAGCTTCATTAATTTCGTAAAGATCTGGTGTATCTGTGGTCCAATTTAATTTTTTTAATAATGCATTAATCGCTCCGACTGGAGCTGTTGTAAACCACTCAGGTTCCTGAGAAAAACTTACAAACCCAAGAATTTTTGCTATAGGCTTTAGTTTTCTTTTATTAGCTTCGCTTAAACGCATTAACACTAAAGCTGCAGCTCCATCAGAAATAGAGCTTGAATTAGCAGCAGTTACTGTACCATTTTCTTGAAATGCAGGTTTTAATAGAGGAATTTTATCTGGATTAGCTCGAGATGGTTCTTCGTCATGTTTTACAACAATTGCCTCACCTTTTTTAGATTTAATAGATACAGGAGTAATTTCAAAATCGGTTTCAAAATAACCAGAATCTCTTGCTTTTATAGCACGAGCTAAAGAACTTAGTGAAAAATCATCTTGTGCTTTTCTAGAAAAATTATACTTTTCTGCAGTTTTTTCTGCAAATACCCCCATCAATTTGCCTGCACTATAAGCATCTTCTAAACCATCTACAAACATGTGATCTTTAATTTGCCCATGTCCTAAACGATATCCGCTACGAGCTTTCTCTAACATATAGGGTGCATTAGTCATACTTTCTAGTCCACCAGCTACTATAACATTGTGACTTCCTGCTAAAATGGTATCACATGCTAGCATCACGGTTTTCATGCCAGAACCACAAATTTTATTAACGGTTGTACAACCTACAGATTTTGGTATGCCAGCCATAATAGCCGCTTGCCTAGCTGGTGCCTGCCCAATACCAGCTGACAATACACAACCCATTAACACTTCGTCAATATCTTCTGGTTTTAAACCTGCACGTTTTACAGCAGCTTGTATTGCGAATGCTCCCAACTCTGGCGCTTTAAATCCAGTAAACACTCCCTGAAAACTACCCATTGGGGTTCTAGCAGAACCAACAATAACTATTGGATCTAAATTTTCCATCAATTCTTCTCCCTTTCCATGGATATATTAATTGCAATTGAGTTTTCGATATTTAAAAAAATAATTCGCGAACTCGCCTTGCTTCGCAAGGCTCAAACAGCTCTCATTATTTTTTTAAATATCGAAAACTCAATTGTTATAGATCTATCTACTTTAACCAACCGTAGAATATCCTGCGTCTACGTATAAAACATCCCCAGTTATATCTTTTGCTAAATCACTAACAAGAAATGCAGCCAAATTACCCACACTATTAATATCTACTCCTCGATGTAATGGAGCTTTTTTAATTGCATTGTCTAAAAGTCCTTGAAATCCAGAAATACCAGAAGCGGCACGAGTCATTATTGGTCCTGGCGACAATACGTTCATTCTTATATTTTTGCTACCTAATTCATAAGCTAAATAACGTGCAGCTGACTCTAACGCAGCTTTTGCTATACCCATTAAATTATAATTTTCAATAACTTTTTCAGCACCGTAATAACTAACTGTTAATATAGAACCACCCTGTTTCATTAAAGGTTCTGCATATTTTGCTAACCTAATTAAAGAATGGCAAGAAATATCCATAGCTAAGGCAAAACCCTCTTTTGAACAATCAACAACTCTTCCTTGTAAATCTTGTTTTGGAGCAAAAGCAATTGCATGTAATAAAAAATCTAATTTTCCCCACTCTTTTTCAATAGTTGCAAACACTTTTTGAATTTCTTCTTCCTTTTCAACATTTCCTGGTAAAAATATAGGACAATTTAATTGCTCGGCTAATGGTTTAGTATATTTTTGAGTTTTTTCGCTACCGTATGTAATAGCTAATTTGGCTTTACACTCATGCATTTGTTTGGCACACCCCCAAGCAATGCTATTTTCATTAGCAACCCCAACAATCAAACCGACTTTACCTTCTAAATTAATTAACATCTATTTTCTCCAAAATAAATTTAATAATAGATACATTAAATATAGTTCTATATTTTATATTGTTCCAATTATCCTATAA
>CAIJNR010000006.1 GCA_903822055.1 uncultured Francisellaceae bacterium
GTGTTCTGCGGCTTAACTTAAAGGCATCTATAGTAGCTTCTAGCCCGTGTTTTTCCCAAAATTGTAATATCTTATAACGCTTGTTAGCTATTTCATCTATCATGCTAACATTTGTAGCGTATTTAGCGAATTTATAGAACCCCAGAAGCCCTATACCTATGTAACCTTGCTGCACATGCGTTACTCCTATCAGGAGTGCAATATGTTTCTGGCCTTATGCAGCTTTTTTGATCTTTAAAAATATTTTGCAATTATGCCAAATTCAGTTTGACTTGCACGCAGAAAAAAATTATTGACTCTTGTTAGGAAAATCTGATAGAAATAATTATAAAACACGATAGCTGGAAAAACCACAATTATCAATGTTTTGTTTTTCACATAAAAATCTAATGCCTAACATTCTGTAATTTAACTATTTTCTCTATTGATACACCTGTAATTTTAGATGCATACACAATGTCCACACCATTTTGCACAATTCTTACTGCTAAATTACTAGTAGTTACTTCAGGATTGTTTGTTAAAAATTCAATAACACCTTCCTTCATCTCGTCGACTGTATAATCAATTTCTATAAATTGTTGTATTATTGTTTTTTTATTAATCATAAGTAGCCTCTTTAAAATCACCACGAATCATCAATAAATATAATAGCTTTAGAATAACAATTATATTTACTAAACATATGGCCTAGTACAACGAGAATCAAATTGATTTAACATGTCAAACGAGCTACTAAAAATAGCACTAATCACTTGTTTGTTTATCATAATGGCTTGGTATAAAATGCTTAATTCTATAGCGGTTGGCTGTTTAATTCTTACTAATTCACCACCATCGTTTATTAAAAAGCTATTTGTAGATTTTATGTTTCTTTGTAACTTTGTCATATTGTCTCTCTCCTATAAACACAATTAATTACGTTATAATGGTAAGTACTTAGTAAAGGCCAAATTAAAAATCTTTTATCATTAAACTTCCAAAGATAATTTTATAGTTTTTTCAATTTATACATACGTTTATAATGTACAACAAGCTGTTGCTCTATAGTTGTGATATTTTTTAACTACATTCTCTAAATATTTATTTATAACAAACAAAAGCTACTGCGTAATTAAATCTATAACCATACTTCTTTCAGCATAAATTTTTAATATTTACTGTTTTGTAATTTATTTATTTCATTTACAGATATACCAGCAACTCTAGATACAAAAAATATATTATACCCTTGTGATGCCATTTCTACTGCTACATTTTCAAGACTATCTTGAGGGTTATATCTTAAATATTGCGATATATCATCTTGCATTGCGCTAACAATAAACTCATCTATTATTTTGTCTATCATACTTTGCTTCTAAGTCATGTTAATCGGATTAATTAAAAAAGCAATACAACATTTTTTAGAAGCAGGCCAGCTTGTTTTCGGTCTTTTTAATCACTATTTTTTTATTATTTAAGTATTGTTGCTCTAATCCATCCAGTATGGAATTTAAAATTGCTTTGCCAACATTAAC
>CAIJNR010000007.1 GCA_903822055.1 uncultured Francisellaceae bacterium
GCAAAAATTTTTAATAATTCCTTGTATAGGGCTCCAAAAATCTTTCATGATCGTTGCTCCTTATAAGGTATGGTTAGAGCAATCATTATATCATAAAATTACTTAACCGAATGCCATTGCGTACCATATACGTGCCGAGACATGAAATAAAGCTGTCGCGCTCTTGGCGAAAACGTTTTGGGCAGGGATGTTCAAAATATTACTGAGGCGGTGCGACACAATCGATTAAAATTTATAAGGATAAACTTAAAAAAAACAATAACTTAAATTCAATAAATTTGTTAAAAAAACTATTCCTAAAAATACAAAAAAATTAGCCCACATAATCCTACCCACAAAGGTAAAAAATACTTTTAAACTTGTTTGTTAGTTAATAATTACTCTAAAATAAACTATAATATACCTAATATATGCTATAGGTGTATTATTTTACACCTATAGGTATCTAGTTTTAATAAGTATTAACAATACAAAAAATAAACATAATAGTAAAAAACAATATATAATTTTATTACAAATATTTTTCCAACAACGTAATACATAACTGATTTTATTAGATGATTTTGTAATATAAGGATTATTATAAGTAAAGTATTTGTTATCCAAATTTTTCTCCTTGATTAATAAGTCCTAATGATTAAATCTATACCAAACCTATTAGTTATGGTCAATAACTTTTTCTGTTTTTTTCTTTTTAAGGTAACTAAGTTCATTGTAAACATGGTATCTAAATCATTATGTATTAAAACCACTAGTTTGCTTATGTAAACTATGGTGCACTTCAAATTCAGAAAGATGGGTATATAGAATGTCTCCTAAGAGACAGGTCAGAGTGATCCTCCTCCAAAAAGTCGTATATGATAATCATTAATCCTTGAGGATAATGTTCTTTTTAAGAGGTTTATAACCAACATTTAATAATTCAAGAGGAAAGTTAAGTTTTGTTCCATCTATTGCAAAATACGATGACCATGCCATCTTTGTAATGGTTTTACTTTTTCTTGATTTAATAAAATTATTGAACTTAATTCAATAATTACTTCTTCTGGTAATTTTTGTCTTGCCTCACACAGTGAAGAACTAGATAGCGGAGAATTTTGGTAAATTATTAATTCTTGATTTTCCCACAGTTCATTTAATATACCCTTAATATTCTTGTTCATTTTTACTCAAAACTAATTTAAAGATAAACAATACTAATAGGTGAGTATCATTCGTTTTATAATTTGCTATTTATTATCAAAAGTTGCAAAAAAATCTTTAATAATTTCTTGTATAGAGCGCCAGAAATCTTTCATGATTGTTGCTCCTTATAAGGTATGGTAGAATAATTATTATACTATAAAAAGCTTAACCTAATGCCATTGCCTGGTAGATCCACAAAATCATATAGAACGAGCGATAGCTCAGTCTGGTATAAAATTTACGCTTCACGATTTGAGGCGAACCTTTATTACTACGGCAGAATCGCTATACATATTCTTGTATACATTGAAGGTTGCTCAACCATAAAAGTAATAACGATGTTACTTCTGGATATATTATTATGGGTATCGAGAAACTACGAAAACCTATGCAGCTAATTGCAGATAAGCTATTAACGCTAATGGGATATATTATAGATTGTGTCAGCAACAAGATTGATGTAGCTAAATAATTACGCTTTCCTGTTGCTTTATTTAATGCAGCTATGATTTAATTAAGCCGATAAGCTAATAATAGGATAGACGTATATGGCAACTGGTACAGTAAAGTGGTTTGACACTAAGCAGGGTTTTGGTTTTATTAAACCAAACGATGAAGTTAATGAGATTTTTTTGCATGTAGACGAGCTAGAAAAGGCTGACATTAAATTTGTTGGTAAATTTGCCTTACAAGGTCTAAGGGTTACGTATGATGTCGGGGTCAACAAACATAACAAACCTGCTGCCGTAAACATTAAAGTTACTATGAAAAAAATTAGCGGTATGAAGACAGGTACTATAAAATGGTATAATGAGACTAAAGGCTTCGGCTTCATTGCTCCACAAGACGGTAGCAAAGATATATTCATTCATTTTTCAGAGCTAGCAAAGGCTAATATAAAAAATTTCATCAAAAAAAATCTAATCGGCACATTTATAGGTTATGAAATCTTTACTGACCACAAGGGCAGAGCCTCTGCTATAAATGTACATCTTTTAGACAAATAGCAGCATTTATAGTATTTTGCTCTCTGCTATAACCTCTTCCATAGCTCTACTATAAGCACTTTATTAGGGTGACTACATATGCAGAGAAATTTCACTTAGATTTACTTTAATCCTCGGCATAAAAATATCCTATCAAAATCAGCATTTTTTAAAATAACAAGAAATAGTTGACTGGGCAACTGATTTGGTTGTAATGGTACTATTTACCTCAGTTCGATAAAATATATAGATTAAAATAGTGTAATTAGCCTCTAAAATTTGAAATAATTAGTTTGCTAACAATTATTCAAATAAAGAGGTGACATAATGGATCTTACGGAATTATTTTGTGATGTCGATGATTTTGTTCAATCAAACCAAAATAACAGACCTAAACAAATTAGCCATAATAAAGATAAAAATAATTATTCTAGATCTAATAAATTATCAGATAGTGAAATTATAACTATTGCCATAGCTTACCATCAATCTGGATATAAAAATTTTAAAGCTTATTGTCGAGAATATGTTATAAAATATTTAAATTTTCAATTTCTACAACTGGTATCTTACTAATAGATTTGTTGAGTTAATGTCTATAGTGATAGCTCAATCAACTGATTATTTAATTTCTAAATTTGGCGAAAACATTGGAATTTCCTATAACTAACGGGTGTGGGATTTTTTGGGGCGGATGGTAGCCAATGGCATTCGGGTAAGTAATTTTATGATATAATGATTGCTCTAACCATACCTTATAAGGAGCAACGATCATGAAAGATTTTTGGAGCCTTATACAAGGAATTATTAAAAATTTTTGCACAACTTTTGATAACAAATGGCAAATTAGAAAAAGA
>CAIJNR010000008.1 GCA_903822055.1 uncultured Francisellaceae bacterium
AACATGATTTACTTAAAATTAATTTTATTTAAAATATTTAAAAATATTTAACATCGGCATTATAACTTAATTGGAATTAATTAGGATTAAAATATGACTTTTGTAACAGATTGTGAAGAGACAGAAATCAAAACCTGCATGCAACTAAAAGGTGGCTTATTTCCATTAACTACGTTACAAATTTTAAATAACGACTTACAAGCCCTAGAAGAACAATTAAACGCAAAAATTGAACAGGCACCAAATTTTTTTAATAATGCACCAATTGTTATTGATTTATATCACTTATCAAAAGATGATCTGCCAGCAAACATAGACACTCAGATAGATTTTTTTGCATTACGGCATATTTTAATGAATAAAAATTTAATCCCGGTTGGGGTTAAAAATGCTAACAAACAACAGCAACAACAAGCAATTGATGCCAATTTAGCTATTTTAAGATCTAATAATAATTTCGAAAATCATAGTAAACATCCTGGTAGTAATACCAAAAGCCATATGCAAGCTAGCAATTTAAACGAAGACAATACTAAAAATTCCGAAGTAAAATTACCAAAAAATAAATTAATTAATGTACCAGTTAGATCTGGTCAACAAATTTATGCGCCAGATGGCGATATCACCGTAATCGGATCAGTTAGTAACGGTTCAGAATTACTAGCAGATGGCAGTGTTCATGTATATGGTGCCCTACGCGGCAGAGCATTAGCTGGAATTAATAACAATACTAATGCTAGAATTTTTTGTAGTAGCTTAGAGGCAGATTTAATTTCTATTGCTGGACAATTTAAAATTAGCGAAAATATTGATCCTAAGTTTTGGAAGAAACAAGTACAAATATATCTGCTAGATGGCAAGTTAGAAATTACTGAATTTTTATGATATCTTAGCTATACTCTCAATAAATGAGTCATATTAGTTTGTCTATAAAAATAATTGTTAAAGATATAATTATAAGGTAAGGGAAATAATCTTGAGCAACTTAAACAATTTAAAATCCAAAGTAATTGTGGTAACTTCTGGTAAAGGTGGTGTAGGTAAGACTACAACTAGTGCGGCAATTAGCGCAGAACTTGCAAACCGTGGTTTTAAAACTGTAGTTATAGATTTTGATGTCGGGCTAAGAAACTTAGACTTAGTTATGGGTTGCGAACGACGAGTTATTTACGACATTATTAATGTTATTAATGGCGAATCTAGCCTCAACCAAACTTTAATAAAAGATAAACGCCAAGCAAATTTATTTATTTTACCAGCATCTCAAACTAGAGATAAAGACGCCTTAACCAAAGAAGGTGTGGCAAAAATAATCGAAGAACTACGTAAAGAATTTAAATTTATCATCTGCGATTCTCCAGCTGGCATAGAACGCGGTGCACTTATGGCATTATATTTTGCTGACGAAGCTATTATAGTAACTAATCCGGAAGTATCGTCAGTACGTGATTCCGATCGAATTATTGGGGTATTAAACAGCAGAACCAAACTTGCGGAAGAAAGCAAAGAAATTAATAAACACTTGCTTATTACTAGATATTCTCAAACTAGAGTTAAAAAAGGTGAAATGTTAAGTGTTGGCGATGTACAAGAAATTTTGGCAATTCCATTGCTAGGTATTATCCCAGAATCAGAAGCTGTATTAACAGCCTCTAATCAAGGAATACCAATTACATTAGAACCAAAACCAAGTAACGCTTGCAAGGCGTATAAAAATGCTGTTTCCGCTTTATTAGGTGAAAAAACTGAGAGTCCATCTACTATCAGAAAAATTTTATCCAATATTGGTCTTATTAAGGATTTAGCATGAGTATTTTTGATTTTTTTTTAAACAATCGTAAAACTGCCCAAAAAGCCAAAGAACGGTTACAAATTCTAGTATCTCACCAAAGAACACAAGGCGGCAATTTAGATTTTATACCTCAACTCAAACAAGAATTAATCAATGTTATTAGTAAATATGTATCTATTGATACTGATCAAATTCAAGTGGAGTTACAACAAAATGCAAATTGTTCTATTTTAGAATTAAATATCACTCTAAACGAACCGGAACTTGTTTAATTATTTAAAGAATACAACAATCCCTCTGAAATAAGAACACACCTAAGGTGAAAGAGAGTTAATTTTACAATGGATAAAATGGAATTTACCCATGAGTGCAACGAAAAAAATTAACAGAGAAACCATTTTATCTTACTGGTTATTTGGTGGTTTTTGTATATTATTAATAAGCTTAAAACTTACAACAATTTTATTAACCATTTTTTTTTCATTGTTAGCATTGCATATGCTAACTTTCAGAAATTATAAAAAAACCTCAATTGTACTTTTTTTGCTTCTTATTAGCGCTATTTTTTTAGGGTTTGGATATTTTATTAACCAAGCAGCCATAATTATCCCAGGAATTGCAGAAAACGCCATTCCTTACATCGCTAAATTTGCTCAAGCTTATAAAATTGAAATACCTTTTTCAGACATTGAGAGCTTTAAAGAGACTATTGTTAAGATCTTTAAAACAGAATTATCTTTTTTGACTAAATTTGCCAGACTTGCTTCTAAAGAATTTATTTACCTAATTATTGGTATTTTTATTGCAGTTGGAATGTTTATCACTCCTCAAGTTGAAAGCGGTACAGAAAAAAACACTTCTTGCCAGAATCTTTATTCTACTCTTTGTTATTATATTGGTGTTAGATGCAAAAATTTATTTTTTTGTTTCAAGCAAGTAATGGGAGCTCAAATCATAATTTCATTGGTTAACACTTTTTGCACCGGTATATTTATTTCTATAGAAAATCTTCCTTATTTTGTGTTGCTTATTGCTTTTACCTTTCTTTGCGGATTGCTGCCAATTATTGGAAACATCATTAGCAATAGTGTTATTTTTTTTGTAGCTAGCGCTATTTCATTAAAGTTAGCCATCCATTCCCTTGTGTTTCTTGTTTTGCTCCACAAATTAGAGTATTTTTTAAATTCGAAAATCATTGGCGGAGCTATAAAAAACCCATTGTGGCTTATATTATTTTTTTTGGTAATTGGTGAACGTCTTATAGGGATCCCTGGACTTATATTGGCTCCTGTGTTTTTAAGATATATTAAAAAAGAAACACAAATTATTACATTTGATGCCGTCAAAATTTAGTATCTCACCGAAGAACTCGGATGGCAATTTAGGCTTTATAACTCAAACAAAAATTAATCTATTAGTAAATATATATCAATTGATACCGATCAAATTCAGGTTGAATTACAACAAAATGCAAATTGTTCTATTTTAGAATTAAATATCACTTTAAACGAACCGGAACTTGTTTAATTATTTAAAGATCTAAAATTTATTCATAAAACAATACCAAACAACTACAAATATCCTGACAATTATTGTATATCAAATTGTTTACTGCGAGCATTCCTGTTATTTTCTTCACAAATAATAATATTAATAAAAAAAGAAAAATAAATGAGGGTTTCATGCCAAGCAATAAAGTTTTAACTGATATAACCAATCTAACATCTAAACAATCTAGATCTGCTAACAAGTTCGATATAGATGCTGGCCATTTAGGGGATACCGAAGAACATACTTCCGATTCGATAAGGACTCAAGGTGTAAAGTCACGTAAATTATATAAAACAACTTATAAATACAAAGAAAATTTAATGCCAGATAATACTCAAATTACTTTAACTAAAGATTACATTTTTGATTGGCTTAACACAGAAAGCATATACACAGTATTGGAGTTCAACAAACATCACCATATAAAAAATTTACCTTCTCCAGTAACATTTAATAATCCTAAACATAAAAAATTTAGCCTAATCAAACTAAAATTAGCGCATCTAAAAGAACATAATGAGTTAAACAAACAACAATTTGCTGATCAACCTGATCAAGATGATATAAAATCTTTACCTTGCTCAATAGTTGATTTATCAATAATAGATCAACCTGAAACAGATCCTAAACTAATAAACGAAATTAATTCAATAGAACAATTAAAAGATATAAAATATCCACGCGACATTAAACCTGGGTATATGGCTGAATATGAATATTATAGCTCGGATACTACAGATAGCAGTTCATGTATTACAGATAGATCCCATAGCACAACTCAGTCTACTACCTCTACACGTTCTAAGGAACGCTGTAGTTGGTAACAAAAGTTTTATAGTATAACCCCAAAAAAAGCAAACACATGTATCGGGCCATCCTAAATTGCACTGATTGTTAAAGTAGAAAAAATTATTATAAGTTAAAAATTGTATTGGAGATAGTAGGCTTGGCTGTCGCTTGGGGGGATTTACATTTAAAGCAAAGTGAGGTCTTTCCCCATTAAA
>CAIJNR010000009.1 GCA_903822055.1 uncultured Francisellaceae bacterium
CATAATATGATCAAAATAATTAAAAATTTAATGAAAATATATAGCATTTTTTATAAGATATATTAAATCTTGATTGATATTAATGTTTCCGCCCTCTACCAGCGTTAGCTGGAGAGGGCTGTGGTAAGCGTGACTTATTAGTTGAGAGTGTTTGGGTGAGGCCTAAATCAGAAAATTAACTGTTAGCTGGACGGCTCCATATGCGTCAAGCTATTGGATATTACTACTTATAGAAAGTTTGAATAAAAAATATGGAAAAATTATTATTTTGTGTAGAAAAAGATATGTTTCTTGTTGAGAATAGAGGTCTAGCGTTGCTTGGACTTGTTAATCCTGATTTTGATCATTTATCTATTCCAGGAATCAAGGATCTGGTTTTAGCAAGCAAAAAAGTTACTTTAAAAAGGCCAGGTTTGAGTAACATTACGCTAGAAGTTATAGATGTTGATGGAATGGATAGAAGTTGTTTTTCACCAAGCAAAAAAGTTATTTCTATTTTAACTAAAAAAGGAAATTTAATTGAACAAGATGTTATTAAAGGTAGTCAAGTTTATTTTGAGCTATAATTTTTTTAGAAAAGGCTGACTTTATATACCAAGAACGGTAGTGGCCGAATGAGTCATCAGCTTGACGGTGATAAAGGCCAGTATTTTCCATTTTCATCCCATATATACATAGTAAATTCGGCATTTATTACATCACCATTAGTATCCCAGGATTTTTCTCCTAATATAGTGTTAACTTTATTTTGATGTAACCAATGAGCTAAAATACGGCCGTTAGTAGACGTATTATTTTCTATGGCTGCATTAATTACCTGTATTGCGCTATAACCAAATAATGCTTGCCCTTCTATTTTATTTTCCAACTTAAGATCTGCAGGATCTAACTTTTGAAAGCTCATGATTGTGCCTGTCGCAATTTTAGAAGAGCCTAATGCTTCTATAAAACCAGGAGTTGCTATGCTGTCTGATGCTATAAAAGAAATTTTTATTTTACTGTGGTGTATGCTCTTAATGAGATTGGCAGTTTCTTTGTATAATCCAGAAAAAAACACGATGTCTATCTTGAGTTTTTTCAGTTTTTTTATAATAACTTTAAGTTTTGCATGATTATTAAGATGATCGATTGTTATGCTTTGATATACAGTTGGCGATATATTTAATATAGCAAGGTTTTCTTGTACATATTCGGCTAATTCTTTGCTGTATAAATCTTGACTATGTAAAATAGCAATTTTTTTATTGTTCCATTTGTTGGCTAAAAAATTGCTAATATGTTGTGCTTGAATATCGTCTTTACCGCACATGCGAAATAAAGTGCTTATACCTAACTCGGTGATTTTAGGGTTAGTAGAGGTTGGCGTAATGTTTAATATACCATATTTAGTGTAAATTTTGCTAGTTGCCATAGTTGCAGCGGAGCAAGTATGGCCAATTACGGCTCTTATTTTAGGATCAGAAGTTATTTTAATTGCAATAGATTTTGCTAAATCTGGATTGCATTGATCGTCAAAAGGAATAATTTCCAGGTTATTGGTTGAATTTTGTTTGGCGTTTAAATCAGTAATTGCTTGGCTTGATGCAAGTAGTAGTTGTTTGCCATAAGATGCGTATGGGCCAGTAAAAGGTGCAGCAATTGCTATTTTGATTGTAGGATCCTTTGCCGGACTTTTTTGTGCGTAGCAATAGTTACAAAATAGTAAAATAATTGAGGGTATTAATAGTTTTTTTAGCAAATTTAAAGTCATGTTGACATTGTAAAGTAAAAAAATAATCATGCAAGGCAAAAACCGAATCTAAACTAACAGAGGGTTTTAAAATCTAATTATGATTTTGTTGTTGAGCTTTAAACCTTAAGTTCTGTGATAGGCAGTTTTGTTACCTTGCTAATTAAATTTATATCTAATCCCTGTCTGGATGTTTACTTTTTGTAAGAAAGCGACGAGTATGATTTCGCTGTTTTTTCTCCAACTACACTTTTTTGCTTAAAAAATCTAATTGTTTTTTTATGGGTAGCTAAAGAATTTCTGATTATTTTAGCAATACCATCTTGTTGACCTCTCATAGCCATGTCTAATGCAGTATCGTCGTGACATTTTATCAACGGATTAGCTCCCGCAGCTAAAAGCTCCTGCACTATTTCGGTGTGTCCAAGATATGCAGCTATAAATAAAGCTGTATACCCGTCTGCATTTCTCAGATTAACTTGAATTTTTGAACTTCTTAAAAGTTCTTTAACCACACCTATATGTCCGCACTCAGAAGCTACATATAAAGCTGTTATTCCATCATTATCTTGTGCATTAACATCTATACTTTTTTCAGTTAATAGAATGGCCACCGTAGTTTGGTGTCCATTTTGAGCTGCTATCCATAAAGGAGTATGAGAATTATTATCTTTATTATTGATATCTATTCCTTTTATGTTTAGAAGATCTCTAGTGATTTGTACAGAACCATGCGCTGCTGCTACATATAGCAAACTACCTTTGTTAGTATTGCCTTCTAGATCATGAATTTTCTGCCACTCTGGATCTTCACTTAAAATTATTTTTAATGAAGGGTTAATTGTCTTTAAAGTTTGCTGAATATTGGCGGTAACAAAAGTACTTGTAAAAAATGTTATTTGATTGTTTTTGATAGAAAAATTAAATGCTTTAAATATTTCGGTTGCTAATGCGTTTAGATCATTATGAGTATAATCAATAAAGCTGGTTTCTAAATTATTGGCATCCACAATAGTCCAATAATGAGTTGCTTTATTATAACCTAAAGCAATAGTATGGCCTATTCCGTTCAGTAAGAAGCCAACTGAGCTGTTATCGCCTGCAAAGTATCTATCTTCGTTAATTCTTGTTTGTAAAATGTTTAAATATTGTATTAAAGAAGTTAGTGTATAACTTCCCAAAAAATCGAATAATTGTTCAATTTTTAACTCTTTTTTCTCAAAAATTATTGGTTTAATTAAATTGCTTACCAAGCTTAATCCTGTTTGTTGAGTTATACATTGATTGGATGTATGGTCTTCCAAAAATAAATGCTTATATTGATTTGGGTTTTGATATAAGGCAATTCCTTCAAAAAAAGCAATAAGTGCGACTTCAACTTCTTTATTATCGCCATAAATACTTTTAAGGTGTGTAATAAATATATCATAACTTAATATTCCAGACTTAAGAGCAAGGATGCTATTAATATGGTTGCTAATTTTTAATAGATGTTCACGAAAATCATTTGTTTTATCTGCCACTATAGCTTGCAAAGCCATGCTGGATATTCCACAACATGCTCCACATTGATCTAGGTTATAGCTATGATTATTGGTGGCATTAAATTCGTTTATGAAGGTAATTAAGTTGTCATGAGATAATGTTAGATGCAGATGATTTTGTAATTGTTTTGTGCTAAGCATGTTGATCCTCGTATGTTTTTTATTATAGTTTTTTGAGTATCTTCAAATGTGTACAATTATACATGGAAATCAACTGTAGATCATGTGTTTTTGCTGATATTTACGTGCAAATAAACATTATTAAGTAAATTTGCTGTATAATCTAGTGTTTTTGCTAGCATTTCATGGTTATCGCTGTCAAGCTGTTGCTTTTAATTATTTTATGACAACATAAACAGCCACTTCGATGATATAGGGGGAGACGTACCACACATAATTTTGTTATATATAATTTCTAAGAAAAATTGAAAACAGGTTTATATGCAAGTAAATATTTTTGCTATATAAATATACTTTCTGTAAAATCGGACTTATGATTTCAATACACAAAATTCTTCTCAATCGTCGGATGCTTATAGTCGTATTTCTTGGATTTTCTTCTGGAATGCCGCTTGCTTTGGTAGGGGGTACTCTGCAAGCATGGATGGCTAGCCTAAATGTAGATTTAACACTTATTGGAATGATCTCCTTAGTCGGATTACCTTACACACTTAAATTTCTATGGGCTCCATTTATGGATCGCTATGTTCCTCCTTTTTTGGGACGACGTAGAGGATGGATTATAATTACTCAAATTGTGCTTGTCTTAACTTTAGTTGGTATTTCATTTTGCGATCCAATTCAAACGCCTGTAATTTTGGCAATTTTGGCATTTCTTATAGCGTTTTCTAGCGCTAGCCAAGATATTGTTATTGACGCATATAAAACTGAATTTCTTGATAGGAGTGAATTTGGGGTAGGGGCCGCTACCGCTAATTTAGGATATCGTTTAGCAATGTTATTTTCTGGTGGTTTTGCATTAATTCTTGCTGATCATTTATCGTGGTCTGCAGTTTATCGTATTATGGCCGCATCTATGGGAATTGGAATAGTAACCTCGCTGTGTGCGATTGAATCAACATTATTGTCAGCTCCCAAAACTCTTAAAGAAGCAGTTGTAGAGCCGTTTCTTGATTTTTTTAACAGAGAAAAAGTAATGGAGCTGATGGGTTTTATCTTTTTCTATAAGCTGGATGTAGTTTTTGCACTAGCTTTAATGACTCCCTTTATGATGGAGCTTGGTTTTACAAAGACAGAGATTGGAGCAGTTACTAAAGGTTTTGGCTTGGTTGTTACTTTACTTGGGACCTTTGTTGGTGGAATTTGGTTGAGTCGGATAGGTATAAAACGTTCTCTTTGGATTTTTGGATGTTTGCAAGGATTTTCTGGGTTATCTTTTTACCTTTTAGCTAAAATGGGTCATAGCTATCCAATGATGGTAACATCAATTGTACTTGAGAACTTTTGTAGTGGTATGGGTAATGCTGCATATGCGGCGTTTTTAATGACTCTTTGTAACCCTAAATTTACGGCAACACAATTTGCTCTACTGACTAGCGTTATGGCTCTTATGCGAACCTTAGCTGGTGCACCTAGTGGTTGGTTAGTAAAAAATGTAGGTTGGGAGAACTATTTTATAATTTCAATTTTACTTATGATCCCTGGGTTACTATTGCTAACTAGATTTGATTTTTGGATGAAACAAATCTCTGATTTCGGTGATCCAACAACTAGCTCAGCAACTATTAATGAGATTGAAAATTAGTCGTTAATTAATAATAATTTCCTTAAAGGTTTAATAGCAGGCTGTGTTCAATTTTCATTGATCAATTTTTTTAACCCTAATCTGTGGAATAATTGATCATCTTTTTCTGGTGTAGAGTTGTTTGCTGTGAGTAATTTTTCACCATAAAAAACAGAATTAGCCCCTGCCAAAAAACATAATGCTTGTAATTCATCGGACATTTTTTCTCTACCAGCAGACAATCTAACATAAGATTTTGGCATCATAATTCTAGCAAGAGCAATAATACGAATAAAATCAAAAGGATCAATATTGTTATGATCTGGTAGTTTAGTTCCAGCAATTTTAATAAATTTATTAATAGGGATAGAATTTGGTTGTTCGCTAAGATTTGCTAAAGTAATTAACATTTTAATTCGATCTTCGTTAGTTTCACCTAAACCTAAAATACCACCGCAACATACTTTTATTCCTGCATTACGTACACTTTCTATAGTGTTAAGACGATCTTCAAAAGTATGTGTAGTAACGATTTGATTATAATATTCTTCAGAAGTATCTATGTTATGATTATAAAAATCTAAACCAGCTTCTTTAAGCATTATTGCTTGATGTTGTTTAAGTAAACCTAATGTCACACAAGTTTCTAATCCTAATTTTTTGATTTCGCTAATCATAGAACAGACTGTGTGTAAATCTTTATCTCGTGGTCCACGCCAAGCAGCTCCCATACAAAATCTTGTACTACCAGCTGCTTGTGCCTGTTTAGCTTTATCCATGACATCATTAATTGCCATTAGAGGTTCTTTTTTAATAGTAGTCTTATGGTGAGCAGATTGTGAACAATAAGAACAATTTTCAGAACAGCCACCAGTTTTAATGTTCAAAAGTGTGCTAATTTGTATTTCATTTGAATCAAAGTGTTTTTTGTGAGCTGTTTGAGCGACATAAATTAATTCTAAAAATGGTAAACTAAAAGTTTTTAGGCTTTCAGCAAAAGTCCATTCTTTTTTATCCTTTACCATAATGCTATAGTCTCTTTTAAAAGGCCATTGTAAACAAAAATTTAACTGAGGTTCAAATATTTTTTAATATTTTAAGAAGAAAGTGCAAATTTTTATAACAGGTACAGACACTAATGTCGGTAAAACTATAGTAAGCAGTTGGCTTTGTTTGCACACTAATTATAGTTATTTTAAACCTATTCAAACTGGTGGGAATACAGATAGTAATATGGTTGCACAATTAACCTCTAGCCATATTTATCCAGAATCATTTTCATACCAAACTCCGTTATCTCCGCATTTAGCAGCTAAACTAGAAAATAATGAGATTAATATTAATAAAATTAATATTCCAAATAATAATAATTTGATCATAGAAGGAGCTGGTGGCATTCTTGTGCCTATAAATAAACATTTACTAATGATTGATCTTATTAAACATATTAATGTACCTGTTATTTTAGTAGCTAGATCTACATTAGGTACATTAAACCACACGTTATTAAGTTTAGAAGCACTACGTGCTAGAAATATCAATGTTTTAGGGGTGATTTTAAATACAACTTTAAATCAAGATTTTCAAAATAATCTTATTGCTATAGAATGGTACGGTAAAACTACAGTCTTGGCTAATATACCTAAATTAAACTCCATAAACACATCGTCTCTGCTAAAGGTAGCGTTAAGTGATGCATTAAAAGCTTTATTTAAAAATCATTAATTTATTTATATTATTTACATAAAAATTAGAATTTATTATAAAAAATGTACCAATTCCAGATAAAAACCCAAATAAATGAGCTTCCCAGGAAGTTTTAGCTTCTGTTGGAAAAAAGCTTAATAAAATTCCACTAAAATAATATAAAACAATAAATCCCAAGAAAACGCTTATTATAGTTGCTGTTTGATAAGCAAATATTAACATAAACCCAAAATAACCAGCAACTAAACCACTAGCTCCAATATGATTACCTCTTCTTCCTAAAAGCCAAACGCTAAAGCCTTCTAATAATATAATTACTATACTTGCGTTAAAAAACATTTGCTTATTAAAAGATATTAACAATAAGCTTAATACAAATAGCGGTATAGAATTAAAAAATAAATGATTAAAGTTACCGTGCAGCATCCAAGAAAATATAATACCTAATATACCTCGTTTACTACGTGGAATTGTGCCTAATACATTTAATGTTGAGCCACAAGCCCAGTTAATGAAATTAAATATCCAAACACCAAGAATAAGTTGTAAAATTAGAATTATATGGTGTTTAGAATTATAAACTAATGTATTAAACTGTTCCGTTATTTCGGATAATTCTAGCATGTGGTAACGCCCCTAAAGAGATAGCCGTTAATATAATAAATAAGTACCCAGATGTAAAATCCATTAGCCAAGAATTTGTTAAGCAACCAATGGATATAGTTATAATTATACCTTGTAAAATATATTTTTCGTAACTTTGAATTATAAAACTAGCATTAAATAAAACATAAAATAACCACAATAACAAACCAATTCCACAAATGCCAAGCTGAGTTCCAAATAACAAGTATTCGTTATGTGGGTTAGTTGGGTATAAATATTCATGTTTATTTGTGGTAAATAAATTATGTTTTATAATAAAATTTTTATAAACAATTGGAAAACTACCTGTTCCCCAACCTAACAAAGGTTTTTCTTTTATTAAATTAAAAGTGTTTTTATAATAAACTAATCTTTGAGAAATAGAGTTTTGATCATAGCTTGTAGGATTAGTTTGATAGTCATTATATTGATGAATTATTCTTGACCAGTTGTTGATTAAAGGTTTGCTAAATAATCCGCAGAATGTAATAGTAATTATTACCACTAATATTGATATAATAGCTATTGTTACAGAGGTTAATTTTTTTTGTGTTAAATTAATTTTTTGGATAAAAAATGTTGGAATTAACAATAAAAATATTAACTGAGAAGTGCGGCCAGCAGATATATAGAACAAATAAAACGTATTAATTGAAATGCTTAAAATTATAGCAGCATTAATATGTAATTTATTTTTTATATCTAGTTTATGCATTAGTAAAAATGTAGTTGTTGTTATTATTAAAGATGTATCTATGGTATTTTTAAATGGGTTGGCTTTATAGTAGATCAACCCGATTGTTGCTGTGAATATACCTGCAATAATTAAAGCATTTATTGTCCACTCCCTTTGTTTAGGGTTGTTAAAATAAGAAATGAAAAATGGTAAATAAATTAACTTACTCATTTTTTTTAAATAAAATAAAATTTCTTCAAAGTTGGCTGAGGAATATAAAGCTCCAATCATTAAGCTAACCAACACCAGAATTGAAGAAAAACAAGCTTTGTTTTGCCAAATATAGGTAATTTTTGCACTAAAATCGCCTTCTATAATCCATAACAGCATAAATATTAGTGATAAAATACTAGTCATAGATGTAGATAGTGGAATACTAAAAGCTAATAATAGTAATATTATAAAAATGGATTTACTTATTTTGTTGTCGTTGAGTGTTTGTACATGCATATTTAATTAAATTAGTTTAAAAATTAAATAGTAATCAAATACCAATAATTAATAAAGAAGTGTATAATTTCTTGGCTAATATGAGCTTACTAACAATCTTTATTTAAACCTTCTTAAATATAAAATGAATTTTAGTTATACAACAAATTTTTACTTAAATATAGCGTGGTATTTATTTATAGCCTTATGTTTATTTGGCATATCTATCTTATTAGTAAAAAAATTTATAACGATTGCTTATAAATATAAGGTGATTGATATTCCCAACGATAGATCTTCTCATACATTACCTACTGCTAGGGGTGGTGGAGTAGTTATAGTTTTGCTTTCTGAAATGCTCATTGTTGTTTTATATTATTTAGGGCATTTACAGTTGAATGTTGCATTAGCATTAAGTTGTTCATTTATTGTCTCAATAGTTGGATTTTTAGATGATTTAATTAAATTATCTGCAAAATCCAGATTTGTTGTTCAATTTGTAGCTAGTTTAATTGCAGTATTTTTAATTTTGCCAGTAAATAGCAATAATTTAATTAGCATAGGTACATTTTTGATGTCAGTAATTTTTATAGTATGGTCTACTAATTTATTTAATTTTATGGATGGTACAGATGGTTTGGCAGCTGTTGAGGCTATTTTTGTATTAGTAGTTAGTGGGTTTTTATTGTATTTAGTTACTGGTAATATTGGTTTTAGTGGTTGTTTAGCATTGATTGGAGTAATAGTTTCTGGTTTTTTATGTTTTAATTTTCCACCAGCTAGAATTTTTATGGGGGATGTCGGTAGTTGTTTTTTGGGATTTTTAATTGGTATAAGTGCATTAATTAGTCATTTTATATTTGATATTTCTGGAATTTTTTGGTTAATTATTTATGCGGCCTTTTGTTTTGATGCAACAGTTACATTATCAAGAAGGATTATATCTGGGGAAAAATGGTATTTATCCCATCGTTCTCATGCATATCAAAGATTACAAAATATTGGCTGGCAGCATAAAAAAATTTTATATGGTTTAATAGTTATAAATTGCTGTTTAGTAGTGTTAGCATGTGCTGGATATTATTACGACAATTTGTTAGCAGCTAGTTGCGGTGTGTTAATATTATTAAGTACGGTTTATTTGTTGATAGGATCTGCACAAAAATAACTGATACTTTTGAACGAGCGCTTGTCTGAGCATGGCGAGTTTAGCGAGTGAAAAATGTATTAGTTGTTTTTGAGCAGATCCATAAAAAAATTATAAGGTATAATTAAGGATGAAAAAAACATTTAAATTTATTTCTTCAAGACTTTTAGCAATATTACATGACTTGTTTATGATTAATGTTGCTTGGATAAGTGCATTTATATTACGATTTGATAGTGTTAACTTAGAGATTTTAACTAATGCCTGTCATATGTTGCCAATTATAGTAATAACTCAGTCTATTAGTTGTTGGTGGTTTGGTTTATATAGAGGAGTATGGCGATTTGCGTCGATCCCTGATTTATCAAGGATTATAAAAGCTATTTTTATAGGATCATTGTCTGCACTTTTAATATTATTTTTTGTTCATCGTTTAGACACTTTACCGCGTAGTATTATAACTATATATAGTTTGTTACTTTTGGTTTTTTTAGGTGGTTCCAGATTTTTAGTAAGACGATTTAAAGATTTTCAGTTGAACGTTGGAAAACATATTTTAATTATTGGAGCAAATCAATATGGTGAGTCATTAGCTAGAGAATTGTTAAGAAATGCACATACCCAAGAGATCCCAGAAATTCCTTTAGCGTTTATAGATGACGATCTAAAAAAACAAGGTCAGGAAATTCATGGATTGCGAGTGGTAGGTAGATATAAAGATTTAGGATCTGTTATAGAAAAATATAAAATAGATTTGTTAGCTATAACCATGCCACTTTTGTCTGCTAAAGAAAAAAAAGAGGTTATAACTATAGCAGAACAAACTAAGCTGCCAGTTAGAATTTTACCAAGTGTAGCTGAAATTATTTCTGGTAAAATCAGTATAAGTGCTTTGCGAGAAATTTCTATTGAAGATTTATTGGGTAGAGAAGAGGTTAGTATCAATTGGCAAGACATAAGTCGTGAAATTTGTAATCGAAGAGTTTTAATAACTGGGGCAGGTGGCTCTATTGGATCAGAATTATGTCGGCAATTAATTAAATTAGATCCTGCAATGCTTATAGTTGTAGATCATTCGGAATATAATTTGTTTGCTATTTCAGAAGAAATAACCAAACTACAAAAAACAAATAAAATTAAATTTCCTTTTAAAAGACATCTAATAGATATTTGTGATGAATCAGCTGTGTTACATGTTATGCAAATGCATAAACCACAAGTTGTTTTTCATGCTGCAGCATTTAAACATGTTCCAATGTTGGAAGATCAGATTAGAGAAGCTGTAAAAAATAATATTCTTGGTACCATGATAGTTGCTCGTTCTGCAATTCAAGTACAAACTGAAAAATTTATACTTGTTTCTACTGATAAAGCAGTAAATCCAATAAATATTATGGGAATTACTAAACGTATTGCAGAGATGATTTGTCAAAAATCAGATCACATAGCTAACACTCGTTTTATCGCGGTTAGATTTGGTAATGTATTGGGTTCGGTTGGTAGTGTGGTTCCAACATTTAAAAAACAAATAGAAGCTGGGGATCCTATAACTGTCACTCATCCGTCCATGGCTAGGTTTTTTATGACAATTGTAGAAGCTTGTCAGTTAATCTTGCAGTCATTAACTTTGGGAACTGGAGGGGAAACTTTTGTATTAGATATGGGTGAGCCTATAAAAATTAAAGATTTAGCTGAAAAAATGATTAGATTGTCTGGGAAAATACCAGATGTAGATATTAAAATAGAATATACTGGATTAAGGCCAGGAGAAAGATTACAAGAAACGTTATTTTATAAAGACGAAAAATTAGCTAATACTAAGCATAATCAGATCCAATTAGCTTTACCATATAAACTTAATTGTCAACAATTGTCTGTAATGTTTAATCAATTAGAATCAGCTTGTGCAATTTATGATGAGGAAAAATTGCATAATTTATTACAAGAAATCATAAATTCTGAAATTAAATACGAAGAACATATCAATGTTTAGTTTGATAGAATTAATAAAAGATAGATGCAAAACAGCGGTTAGCATGGCTTATCCAGAATTGGATGTATCTATGGTAGAAGTGACGACTACTTCGCAATCATCTGGAGCTCAATTTGGTCATTATCAATTTAATAGTGCTATGCGATTTAGTAAAATTTTGCATAAGCCTCCTAGGGATCTAGCTAATAATATAGTAACTTATTTACAAAAAATTAATAATGCAGATGAGCTGGAATTTGCTAGTATATCAGTAGCTGGACCTGGATTTATTAATTTTACTTTGGCAGATCGTTTTTTAGAAAAAAACTTAGAATTGTTTTTGAAAACTGGGCAATTTTCTTGGCATAAAAATACAAATAAAGATCAATCAAAAAAATTATCAACTAAAAATCAAAAAGTAATTGTTGATTTTTCTTCACCAAACATAGCTAAAGAGATGCATGTTGGTCATTTGCGTTCTACTATTATTGGTGATTGTATTTCAAGAATTTTAGAATTTTTAGATTACGATGTGTTGCGGATTAATCATGTAGGCGATTGGGGCACCCAATTTGGAATGCTTATTGCCTACTTGAAGATGCACAATAAATTGGATGATAATTTAACTCCTACAGATTTGGTTGATTACTACAGGCAATCTAAGTGCTTATTTGATAGTGATGCTGGTTTTAAAAAAACTGCTCAACAATCTGTTGTTGCCTTACAACAAGGTGAGCAAGAGTCGTTATTAATATGGAAAAAAATTTGTGACATATCAGTTCAAGCTTATCAAGAAATTTATAAATTATTAGATATAAAAATTATCGATAGAGGCGAATCTTTTTATAACAGCATGCTAAAGCAAGTGGTTAGTGATTTTGCAGAAAAAAAATTATTACAAGAATCAGATGGTGCTAAGTGTGTATATTTAGCAGGATTTACAAATAGAGATCATCAACCTTTACCTCTTATTATCCAAAAATCAGATGGTGGTTATAATTATGCGACCACTGATCTCGCTGCGATTAAGCATCGAGTAACTGAAGAACATTCTGATTGGTTAATTTATGTAACTGATAGTGGACAAACGTTACATTTTGATATGGTGTTTGCAGCAGCTAAGCAAGTTGGATATTTACAAAATAAGCAAATAAAAGTGAATCACGTACCGTTTGGTTTAGTTTTACGAGCAGATGGTAAAAAATTTAAAACTAGGGAAGGTGACACAGAAAAATTAAAAGATTTAATCAATAATGCTATTTTAAAGGCGAGAGGATTATTGTTAGAGAGAGAGCCAAATTTGCCAGTTGCTGAATTAGAGAAATTAGCTAACATTATGGGAGTTAATGCAATCAAGTATGCTGATTTGTCTAATAATCGTAATAGTGATTATGTATTTAATTACGAAAAAATGTTGCAATTTACTGGCAACACTGCAGCGTTTTTATCTTATGCATATGTTCGAATTAATAGCATTAAAAATAAAATTTCTGTAGATCTAGATGATTTAATATTAAACTCAAAAATAAAATTGATAGATCCATACGAACGGAATTTAGCGTTAAGAATTTGTAAATTTCCTGATATTGTAGTAAGTACAGTTGATGAATTGCTTCCTAATAGATTAACGGATTATTTATATTTATTAGCAGAAGAATTTCATGCGTTTTTTCATCATTGTCGAGTTGCTGATTCAGAATTTCAAAATAGTAGGTTGTTGTTATGTGAGGCAGTGGCTAAAATTATAAAAACAGGTTTTGGTCTTCTGGGGCTACAAATTATTGATAAAATGTAATATATACTGTTCACAACTTAGCTTTAAGTATTCTAAAAAACAATGAGCGTCTGTTTGAGCCTCGCGTAGCGGGGCGAGTTTAGCGAATTGTTTTTTAGAATACTTAAAGCTAAGTTGTAGCTGGTATAAATAATAGGTGACAAAATAAATGGTAATCTTATTTGATTTAGACGGAACATTAATTGATACAGCTGATGATCTTATTAATACAACCAATAATTTATGTGCAGAATTAAATAAACCAATCGTAGATCCTAAATTACTTAAAGATAATCTATCTTTTGGTTTAGAAAAAATGTTACAAATTGCATTAAATATTAATATCACCGAAATTAATGTTAAATATTTAGAAGAACTGAAAAACAGATTTAGGGTTTTATATAGGCAATCTAAGTTTATAGATAGTAAGTTGTTTCCTGGAATTGAACTGTTGATTGCTAATCTTAAAAAACATGGTTTTAAAATTGGAGTAGTGACTAATAAAACTTTAGAATTTGCAAGCCTTACCCTAGATAGGGTTAATTTACTAACAGTTATAGATTGTTTGGTAGCATCTGATATGGTGTCTAAACCAAAACCACACCCTGAACCAGTGTTATTGGCCATGGACAAACTACAAGTAAAGCCACACGAATGTATATTTATTGGGGATGCTGAGCAAGATATTATTTCTGGTAATGCGGCTGGGGTTAGGACGGTTGCAGCATTGTTTGGTTATGTTGGTAATAAAACAGTAGCTAAAACCTGGCCAGCTAAGTATTTTGTTACCACACCTACAGATTTATGGCCTTTGGTACAATCTTTATTTGCTAGTAATTTCAAGTAACTGTATCGATAGTATGGTCGGTCAAAAATGCTTTACCATATCTTTATTATAAGAGGGTCGCCTTGCTACCAGTTTTAACGATTTAATTCTGGTAAGTTTAACCAAAGCAAGGCGATAAATTCAGGTTAGCAATTTATAATAAAAAATTCAAGCATTTGTATCGGGCCATCCTAAATTGCACTGATTGTTAAAGTAGAAAAAATTATTATAAGTTAAAAATTGTATTGGAGATAGTAGGCTTGGCTGTCGCTTGGGGGGATTTACATTTAAAGCAAAGTGAGGTCTTTCCCCATTAAA
>CAIJNR010000010.1 GCA_903822055.1 uncultured Francisellaceae bacterium
ATCAAATTAAACAAATAAGAGAAGAAGTAGGAATATTACAACGTTTAGAATTAAAAAAAGATCCAAAAAGCGAAGAATTAAAACTAAAAACATGGGCAAAAATTAAACAAAAACTACCATGGATGCCAGATAATTTCGAAGCAAGAAAAGCTTATTTAAAACAAATAAAAAATCTATATGAAGATGTTTCGATAGAAATAGATCAACAAAATCCAAACAAAGCATATATTAAATCAGGCGTCAAAGAAAATGACGATGAAGATGGACCTAAACAAGCTGGCAAAAATTTAATAACTATTACCAGTGATCATAGTAATAATTTAAATAATATGATTTTTGAAATTGATCCTTCTATAAAAGATCCAAAAGAATTAGATAAAGCAATATGTGTAATGATGGATCAAGCAGTTAGAAATAAAGAAAGATCTGTAAGTAATAGATTAGAAATTTCTGGATATCATAACAGACCAGATATTGTACTTAGGATCTATCAATTAGCAATTTTACAAGGACATAGGCCTACCATACATGAGAAAACACTTGCTGCTTGGCAAGCAAAAGCAAATGATCCTAATAATCCAGATCAAAATAAATTTCAACAAGCTATAGATTTTCATACTAAATATGAAAAAATAGCAACCCAACCTTTCATGAGTGGACACCTAGCAAAATGGATAGCTCTTAAAAAAGGGCTAATGGACACTAATCTAAATGATTATTTAAAAGCAAAAGCAAATGCAAAAACATCTGGATCTGATCAACCAGCAACAGAACAACCACTAGCAAATATGAAAGTGGAACATAAAAAAAATGGTCTTCGTTAACTACATCTATTCTTATTAATTTTTCCTAGGAAACAACCTAGCATCCATAGGGGTTGGGTCTATAGGTAATTGTTGCCTTGCATGCAACGCTACGGCTTCCTCTAACAAAATACTTAATAATTCGGTAAATAAAACATTACCTTTACCAGCTTCCCATAAATAAAAAGCAAAAGATCCTGGACACGGATTAATTTCATTTAACCAAACTTCTCCGGTTTTACTGTTGCATAAAAAATCAATTCGAGGAAACCCACTACCATGTACAGCTTTAAATGCCAACTCTGCCCAATTACGCAAATTTTGTTCTGTATTGCTAGGCAATGGAGGATTTAATTCTCGAGTCATACCTATTAAACCAGACATAGATACCGCGACTTTAGTCCATAATTTATTAGGAGCTTTACCAGAACCAGAAGCATATTTTTGTTTAAAATCTAATAAATCTTGTACGCATTTTGGTTTTTCAATAGCTGATGTTGTTATTTTTTTATCAATAATACCAACCGAAATATTATATTCTACTAAGTTTTCTACAAATGGCTCCACCATGGCAACGGAGTCATACTTAAAAATATTAGGTAATACTGCAACTAATTCATCTTTATTATTTACTTTCGCAACTCCAATACTACTACCTAAATTGCAAGGCTTAACACAAGCTGGGAAAGTAATTTTAGTAACAATTTGCGCTAATTCGCTAGGATCTACTATAAAACCACTAGCAGGTCTCATAATAATATTATGTGGTAATAACGGAATTCCGACATCTTTTAAGATTTGTTTGGTTGCAACTTTATTCATTAACACAGTAGATCCAAAATGCCGCATGCCTGTATATGGAACATTCGCAATCTCCATAATTGCTGCCAATTGTCCATCTTCCCCATGAATACCATGAAATGCTAAAAGTGCTATATCAAAATAAATTGACTGTACCCTACTAAATAATTTTTTTTGTTTAAACAATAATTTACCTTTGTTATTTAAATTATTACCCAAATCTAAAGTTACTTTTTCTAACTGGTTAATCACCTCTGAACTCAACATATAATTAGCAGTATTTAATAACTGCACACCTGTGAGCCATTCTCCGTTTGGTGCTATATAAACTGGAAATACGTCAAATTTACTACTGTCTACTGCTTTTAACGCCTGCAGGCCAGTCATTATACTAACATCGTGCTCTGGACTTTTTGCTCCAAAAAATACGGCTACTGTCTTTTTTATCGTATCAGTCATGTATCCACCAATCTTGAACTAACTTTATGATTTTTAAATTACGTATAGTATATCTAATAAGTTCTATATATTAAAATCATATTGTATATACCTGGTGGAGCGAATGGATCATTGCCATTAGGGTAAGCCATCCACCCGGCGGC
>CAIJNR010000011.1 GCA_903822055.1 uncultured Francisellaceae bacterium
CTAACCCTCCTTCGTTTTCGAAGGAGGGTGGCGGCGTTAGCTGCCGGGTGGATGCTTAACTACATACCAGATAAGGAAACAAATGAGCAACATACTAGATCCAATTATTGATGCAATCGATGGCTTATTAGGTTGGGTTGGTGTTTCTTTCGGACAATGGGCAGAATCTTATTGCAAATTAGAAAGTGCCGAAGACACATATAATTTAGTAGCTAGAGATGGATCACTAGTTTCTATAATCCAAGTTCATGGAATAACTTACTTAGTTGGGCCTGATGAATTTCAAAGGATCCACAATGAACTAACGACCAGTTTAAAAACAGCTCTTAGTCGGGATGGACAAGGGGTCCAAATGTTTTTTAAACATGATAACGAAAATATTGTCCAACAATTAAATAATATTATAACTCCAGCACGTGAAACTGCAGCACGTCTTAATTTAAATTTAGAAGATTTATTTAACGAAAAAGTAAATTTTTTAAAAGATTATTGCCATAGTGAAGAAATGTACTTAGTACTATGGACTATGCCAAACTCTATGTCTCAAACTCAAGCAGAACAAGCACAAAAGCATCGCACCGAGCAATTTAAAGAACATAAAGTACCTCTCATGCTAAATGCACAAAATTTTTTAACCTCAATACCAGAAATGCGAGAAAATCATAATAGTTTTGTTAATTTAACCCTTAACAATTTAATTGACGTAGGATTTGCATGTGAAAAATTAAATGTACATGCTGCATGCTTAGCAATTCGCAAAAACATCGATCCTGATTTTACCGATGCTAATTGGCAACCATACTTACCTGGTGACAGTATTCCAGTACGTGAAACAAAAAATTTTACAGGAACGATATCCGATGTACTATGGCCACCTCTTTATAAACAATTAATTCCAAGAGACGTAAAAATTCGTGATCTACGTATTGCAAATATTGGTGATCGAATTTATGGATCAGTATTTATTGATTTGTTCCCAAAAGAATTAACCGCTTTTGTGACATTATTACATAGATTACAACATTATAACCTACCATGGCGTATATCTTTTTGGGTAGAAAGTGGTGGTGTTGCATCTTTATCACTTAAATCTACTGTTGCTAGCTTATTAAGTTTTGCTTCAGACAATAACAAACTTATTAATAGATCTATAGATTATTTAAGATATTTAAATACTAATACCGACGAAGCAATTATAAAATTCAAAGTTACTGCAACTACTTGGGCAGATGCTAATGACGAACCATTACTTAAAAAACGAATTTCCGAGCTTGCTAAAGCCTTACAAAGTTGGGGCTATACAGAAACTTCAGAAATCTCTGGAGATGCGCTAGCTAGTGTATTATCCAGCGCATTAGGTATAACTAACGAAAGTGTTGCAACAGCTTCTGTTGCCCCACTGTCACATGTAACATATATGTTTCCTTTAACTAGACCTGCTTCTCCATGGGCGAATGGCGCAATTTTGTTTCGTTCTCCTGATGGTAAAGCCTGGCCGTATCAACCAGGTTCAACTTTACAAACTACTTGGATCGACATTATTTATGCTCGTCCTGGTTCTGGTAAATCTATTTTATCTAATGCAATAAATTTAGCATTATGTTTGTCTGCCGGTATTTTACGGTTACCACGAATTGCAATTGTTGATATTGGACCATCTAGTAGTGGACTAATTTCTCTACTAAAAGAAGCTTTACCTAAAGAACAGCAACATTTAGTGGCATATCATAGATTACGAATGATAAAATCCATGTCCATCAACCCATTTGATACTCAACTTGGTTGTCGGTATCCATCTCCGCAAGAAAGAGCTTTTTTAGTAAACTTTTTAACCCTACTAGCAACCCCAATTGGCGATCCTAAACCATACGATGGTATTACTGATATGGTTGGATTAGTAGTAGATGAAATGTACAAAAAATTTGCAGATGACGGTAATCCAAATTTATATACCCCTAATTTAGATACTATTATCGATAAAAAATTACAAGAACTTAAATTTAGTGCTGATCAACACGCTACTTGGTGGGAAGCAACTGATTTCTTATTTAAAAATAACGAAATACATTTGTCTCATATTTCTCAACGTTACGCCACTCCATTGTTAGCAGATGCAGCTTCTATTTGCCGCAACTCAAATATAGAAGATCTTTATGGTAAAATTATCACTCCAACTGGCGAAAATATTATTAGTGCTTTTGGTAGAATGATTTCTAGTGCAATTCGTGAATACCCCATTTTATCTGATATTACTAGCTTTGATTTAGGGGAAGCCAGAGTTGTATCATTAGATCTAGACGAAGTTGCTAAATCTGGAGGAGAAGCAGCTGACAGACAAACTGCAGTTATGTATATGTTGGCTAGGTATATTTTAGCAAGAAGTTATTATTTAATAGAAGATCACGTTAAAGAAATGCCACCTTTATATCAAGAATATCACCTTAAAAGAATTAAAGAAATTAGAGAAGATCCAAAACGAATAGTATTTGATGAATTTCATCGTACCTCTAAAGCTAAAGCCGTACGAGAACAAGTAATAGTCGATATGCGAGAAGGTAGAAAGTGGAGGGTACAAGTAGCTCTTTTATCGCAATCTATAGATGATTTTGATCCAGTCATGATAGAATTTGCAACAGCTATATTTATTATGGACGCAGGACCAAAACAAGCTGTAGATAAATCTGTACAAGTTTTTGGTTTGTCAGAAACTGCCAAATTAGCATTAGAGAGAAGAGTTCATGGTCCCAGACAAGATGGTTCAACTTTTCTAGCACAATTTGCAACTAAAGGTGGTATTAACACTCAATTGATTACAAATACTATAGGCCCTATGGAGTTGTGGGCATTTAATACAACTTCTGAAGACGTACGAATTAGAAATTCGTTATATGACCAAATAGGCGCATCTAATGCTAGAAAAATTTTATCCCAATTATACCCAAATGGATCCGCTGCCAAAGAAGTAGAAAAACGTATGGCAGCTGTTCGCGGTGGAAGTAGTAATACCGAATTAGAAACAGTATCTAAAGAGCAAACAAATTCTGTAATTGATCAAATTATTAGTGAGATTTTGGCAACTTATAGGAAAGTTAAGGTCTAGAGATTCAGATAAAACATTAATTTGGCGTAAAATACTTACGTAACGCATCCATCCACGGTAATACCATTATATTGCCAATTTTTTTAGCTCGATTTTCTTGTGATATACAAATCGCTTCACTATTATCAATATCTTTGACAAGATTAATAAAAGGTGCAAGCTTATCTTCGCGAACATTATCTGAACTTTTTATTTCTATACATAGAATTTTTTTACCAGGTCTTTCTACAATCAAATCGATTTCTACGTCATCTTTGGTACGTATATAAGAAAACCTATATTCAGAGTAATAATAACTAGCTAATCGAACGCATTCTAGGATTATAAAGTGTTCAAATGCATTACCATAATCGCTGGTCGATTTTTGTAGAGGCACTGATAGCATTCTGGTTAATGATTTGCAAACCCCCAGATCAAAAAAATAGAATTTTGGTTTGCATTGCAGCCTTTTTCTAAATGATGCATTAAATGGTTCAAGGAAAAATCCCATTAATGTATCTTCTAAAATAGAAAAATATTGTTTGATGGTTTTATCATCTACCCCAACATCTTTAGCTACATTAGAAAAATTAACTATTTGTCCATTACATTGAGCAGACACTTCTAGAAATTTTCTAAAAGGATCTATTTTACGTATAAATTGTTCTAACCATATTTCTTCTTTTAAATATGTTTGTGCATATGCTTGTAGAAAGCTCATTTTTTCTTCTACAGTTTGCATTTTATATGTAATTGCTGGTAATGTGCCCCAACGCAAAGCATTATCCAAATCAAAATTTTTACCAATTTCTAAAGCACTAAAAGGATATAAGTTATACACGAATGCTCTACCTGCTAGTAAATTAGCACCACCATGCTTTAATTTACGTGCACTGGAACCAGTCATAATAAAAACGTGATCAGTACTTTCGATTAATTGATGTACAATATCTAACAGCTTAGGTAATTTTTGTATTTCATCAATGATTACATATTTTATAGTCGGATCTAAAGCCATAACTTCTTGCTTAAAATTCATTGGCGATCTAGCGTATCTATCTTCTTCATCTGGATTAAGCAAATCAATCCATAAACATTTTTGATCTCCAAAAAGATGTTTTAGCAAGGTGCTTTTACCAGTATTTCTAGCACCAAATAAGAAAAAATTCCTATTTGTAGGTAAATGCAATAATCGTTTAATGAATGTCATTTATAGACTATACTCCGAAAATGGCGGACATATTCGGAGTATAGTCTATTTTGTGGAGTGACACAATGCTTACTAAATCTTATCCAATACAAACATTTAGCTCAAAATAGTTTTTTTAAGTTCCTCTAGCCGATCTAAGAACAAAGACTTTTTTTGATATTTTTTTATATGCTGATATAATTTATCGGCGCTTATAACACGGAGAACATATAATGAATCAAGCATATGATATCAGCAAAGGTTCCCCTGAACGGTTTGGTTTTCAATGGGAAACCTATAACAAAATTTTACCTATCTATGAAGAACAATTTAAACATTGGACCATACTAATAGACCAAAATTTTTGGGAAAATAAAACATTTTTAGATGTTGGATGCGGAACTGGCCGAAACAGTTATTGGCCAATTAAATATGGTGCTTCTCAAGGTGTTGCAATTGATGTAAATGAAAAATCATTATTAAGCGCACGCAATAATCTAGGTAGCGTTTATAATAAAATATGTATAGAAAAAACTAGTGCATACGAAATAACCTATAAAGATCAATTCGATATAGTATTTTCTATTGGCGTGATCCATCATTTAGAATTTCCTGAAACTGCTCTTTCCAAGATGGTACAAGCCGCAAAACCAGACGGTAAGGTATTGATATGGGTTTATGGTTATGAAAACAATGAGTGGATCGTGAAATATTTTAATCCCACAAGAAAAGTATTGTTTTCAAAATTACCAATTTCTATAGTCCACTTTATTTCCATATTTCCAGCAATGTTTTTATGGATTTTAATTAAATTAGGTTTTGGCAAGATAGGATATTT
Organism: uncultured Francisellaceae bacterium; assembly: GCA_903822055.1. Lineage (GTDB taxonomy): Bacteria > Pseudomonadota > Gammaproteobacteria > UBA6186 > Azoamicaceae > UBA6186. The sequence goes on from CAIJNR010000011.1 coordinate 5,107, forward strand.
TAACTTAATCAGACAATTTAGTTTTGGGCATTTACGATTAGTAATATTTGATCAAATGCTTCCTTGCATCGCTAACTATTGGACAAAAGATGAAGTTTATAACTTAATGAAAAATGCAGGATTACAAAATATACTTTTAAAACAAGTAAATGGTATGTCTTGGTGTGCTTTAGGAACTAAAGTTCTGTAAAAACAACTTGTACTTTTTGTTTTTTATAGGCCCTAAAGATAATAATTTTTCCAATGTTGCCACATTAACGCTCCCCAAAGAGGATATTGCCAATTAGCAGATCCTTTTTGATGCTCATCCATACATTTGTTGATTGGTTCAAAAGGAATAATCCCATCATTTTTTAAATCTGATAAAAGAGACATAGCCCACTCCTTAAGTGGCCCTCTTAACCAAGTATCAATTGGAACTCCAAAACCTTGTTTTGGTCTATCAATTAAATTTTTTGGCACAAACTTATACAAGATCTGTCTTAAGATCCATTTGGAACTTCCATTTTGAAATTTCATATGATCTGGAATTTTCCAAGAAAACTCTATAAGACGATGATCAAGAAACGGTACTCGCGTCTCCAAACTTACCTGCATACTACATCGATCAACTTTTGTTAAAATATCATCCGGTAAATAATGTACACTATCATGATACTGCATATACGCCAAATTTGATAATTTTGAGCGCAATTCAATAGGTACTACCATAGGATCTATACCTTCCAAAACGCCTGGCCAAAAATCAAACAAACAATTATATATATTATCTACTGATGAATAATGTGACAAACAACGCGCAGCCATCTGTATTTTAAAAAGTTTTTGCGGGCTAATGCATCTTTTAATTTGTTGTGGTAAATGCTCTACTGTTTTTGCACAAAAATTTTTTAATACTGTTGGCAAATAAGATGCTAATTTTTGAAATTTTAAAATATCAAAATAACGATTATATCCAGCATAAAACTCATCACCACCATCACCAGACAAAACAACCGTAACATGTTTGCGAGCTAATTTAGAAACAAGCAAAGTAGGAATTTGAGATGCATCACCAAATGGTTCATCACAATATTCTGGGATCTCAGTAATAAGATCTAATGCCTTATTAATAGACAAATATTCTTCAATATGCTCTGTCCTCAAATGCTTAGCAATCTTTAGTGCATGATGTGCTTCATTATATTCAGGCTCTTCAAAGCCAATACTAAATGTTTTAACAGGTTTTATAGAATTGGATTGTGCTAAACTAGCAATTAATGAACTATCTATCCCTCCAGACAGAAAAATTCCAACTGGAACATCAGCCTCCATTTGGCTTTTAACTGCATTATATAATGATGTCTGCAAACAATTAGTTATCTCTTGAACATCTTGTAAAATATGTTCTCTTCCTGTAAGAGCTGCATTATACATAGACCAATAATTTTTTTGTGCAATAATTTTCCCATCTTTGAAAGTAATAATCTTACCAGGCTCTACTTTATAACAATTTTTATAAATAGCATTCGGAGCTGGTATATAATTGTATTTAAAATACATAGCCATGGCATTAGAACATAATTCTTTTTTAAAAACAGGATGTGGCAAAAAGCACTTAATTTGTGAACCAAACAGTATTATTTCATCAAAAATACCATAATATAATGGTTTAACACCTATATGATCACGCACAAGATGAATTTCTTTGGTTAAGTTGTCAAAAATCACTAATGCAAATATACCTACCAATTTGCTTAAAGATTTTTCTAAACCATCACGTTCAATGATTGCTAAAATAACTTCTGTATCAGATCTACCTCTCCATTGATAGGATGAAATAAATTCCTTGCGTAAATCTTCTGTATTATAAATCTCACCGTTATAAACCATAACATAGCGGCCAGATTTTGATAACATTGGTTGATGCCCAGCCGATGTTAGATCTACAATTGCTAAGCGATTATGGCCTAAATAAATCTCATTATTATTCCAAACACCAAAAGAATCTGGACCACGATTTTTTATTTTTTGCAACATGTTTTTTAAGACATGAGAAGGATCCAGAGTCACACACTTCGGATCTATAAATCCTGCAAAACCACACATAATTAAGGTTTTTTCGCTAATATCAAGACTGAAACGCCAAAAGGAGGGTGTAAAACTGAAGAAATCCAACAATCAAAAATAAAAACCAATTTTAAAATACTATTTATAATAGTATTATTTATTTC
>CAIJNR010000012.1 GCA_903822055.1 uncultured Francisellaceae bacterium
CACCATGTTTGGATTGTTAAGCTCATCTTTAAGTGCTCCTCCATCTTGCTCAAATTTCGCAACTTCTGCTTCTAATCCACCAGCTTTGAGTTTCGCCGCACCATAATCATCTATAACTTGTTGTACTCGAGTATGTAACGGAGAACCAGCAGTAAATTTAGCTAATAAAGTTCCTCCATTTAACGCAACATAATCTCGATCTACATCTGCTATCGATCGCGCCATGTTTGGATTGTTAAGCTCATCTTTAAGTGCTCCTCCATCTTGCTCAAATTTCGCAACTGCATCTTCTCCAACTTTCCTTGCCATCGCTAACTCTTCTAATTTTTTAACTTTAGCCGCAGCTAAATCACTAGCAAAATCAGTTAAAATCTTTTTTACTCTTTCATTGCTACGATCTGCTCCTACATATGTTTTTAATAATTGGTTTTTACTAGCATTTCCTACTCTTTCAATCTCTTCCAGTTCAGATATACTCTTTGCTTGTGAAATTCTACTAGTATGGCTAACCATTTCTCTTGCAAACTTTTCAACCGCATCAAACTTGGTTTTAGCAGCATTAAACTTTTCATCCCAATCTTTTTTAATTTTATCAACAGATGCTTTTTGATGGCTAGTTAAAGGTGGCACTGTAAATTTACCATGCATAGCCGGAATCATTTTTTGAAAACCAGAATCACGCATATCCGCTATTACTTGTTCTGGGTTAGACGTAAGAGCACTTATACCAGCTCTAACTTTTTGCTCAAATGCCTTAATATTATCAACAACTTTATTAGCATTTTCTTTGGCTTTAGCAAATTCTGTTAATACCGCTTGTACTCTTGATTGCAATCCTCTAGGCACAGTTCTTAACAACGTTTCTCCTTGCAAATCATTAAATTCCCTTTCAATATCTCTAATTGCTTCTTGAGTCAATGCTGTTGTTGGCCTGACAAGTTTATTTATAATTCTACCACCATCTTGCTCAAATTTTGAGACCACTACATTTTGAAGTTGTACACGTTTTAAACTAAGTAAATTATCAATATCTGGATTTATTGTTGCTAAAACACCACTTGATCTAATGTCAGCAGTAGAAAATCTTGATTGAACTCCTGAAAACCTAAGAGTCTGAGCCATTTCTGCTAATTTATTTATTACTGTAGCATGGCTATTCATTAAATTTTGCAATATTTCCAAGCGTTGTATTATATTTCTATTGTTGGCTAATAATTTAAATTCCACATTTTGTTCAACGCTACATATTTCCACCATAGCTGCTCGTAACGCTGCAATTGCTGTTCTATCACTATTAAAATCTGAATAAATTGATCGTTTAGATTCACCACCCAAAGCAGAAGGTTCATTATTTAAAATTGCATCTACTGCTTGTATACTTTTAAACAAAAAATTTAAATCTTCTGTTACAAGCTTTACTGCAGCAACTAATTCTCTTGGTTCAGACATAAAATTTAACCATAACCCATATGATTACCACTATTATTACGTGTAATATTGTTATATTATTTTATTACATTATTCTTATTCTCTTGTTCTCATTAATTAATTGTAGGTTACCAACATCACCAAAAGCATAAATCCACCATTTTATTTACAACTAAAACAACAAATTAATTTGATATTACAATTATTTTCCTGATTTAAGCTGATTTTAATTAAATGGCAACATATTTAGCGCTACCAAATAGCGTGCATTAACACTAAATGCTTTTGCGCAACATTTTCTAATAAAAAATA
>CAIJNR010000013.1 GCA_903822055.1 uncultured Francisellaceae bacterium
CCACCTCATTTGATTAACTAAACAAATTTATCTTTGCATAAAAAACAATTGAAAATCAATGAGTTAGATTAGGCTTGAATAGAAGGGTTTTTCAGTGTGATTGCCATGGCTAAACATGCAAAAAAATTATAACACAATCCCAGAACTTTTTTCACTACTGCAAAGCCACATCGACAAGGTCACAGAATTTAATTGCCAACTAGATATTTGGCTTTCAAATTCTGTTGCTAGCGATTTGTATTTTAAAGGGTTCACTGATAGCTTAATTCGCAAAGAACTAGGTCTGGCAGGACATATCACTATCTCGCAAAAAATAATTATCACTATCAAAGAAATTGGCGATTGCAGCAAACTCTATTTGGAAAAAATGCTGCAATTGTTCCAAGTTTTTGAAGTGTTAATTCAATTTAGCATTAATGCTTAATTGTGTAGGTATTTATCGGAGCTATACAACTTAGTTTTGCTGTATAGCTCCGTATTTTCAAATTTACCAAGCAACACTATACCAATCAAAATTCTAATAGCGAGCGGTTACCATACATATTACAAATAGCTTTATTAGTACGCTAAAGTTGCCAGATAGCAGCATAAGGCAAAAAAGTATCTTCTCCATAATTGATGGTAAGTTTATTGCCTGATAACAACAAATGCCTTGTTTTATAGCTTTTATTGTTTTAAAAATTTATCTTTACCATCAATTATGGAGAAGATACAAATTAAGTAACTGCTTGTATCTTGAACAAATTTACCAGCAAGTGTACCTGAATTGCAATTGATGGATTATGTAAAAATTTAGCTAATTATGGTATGATACGATAATAAAATAATAACTTATTGCTGGTATAAATGAATTACAATAATGGTGCTCTAATTTTTTCTCCATCAGATCTAATACTTTATATGGAAAGTCCCTTTGCATCGTGGATGGATTATTATGCAATTTTATATCCAGAAACAGCCCCAGAACCAGATAAACCAGATTTAATGATGGGATTATTGCAAGCAAAAGGTAATGCACACGAACAAGCAACTTTAGCTGAGCTAACTGCTAAAGGACTAAGTATAGAAAATTTTTCTGGTACGGATCATACGGTAGAAAGTACTGTAAATGCCATGCGAACTGGTGTTGATATTATTTATCAGGGGAATTTAAATAAATCACCATTTTATGGTCGTGCTGATTTTTTAGTGAAAGTTAGTGGAGCAAGCATCTTAGGTGATTACCATTACGAGATTTTAGATACAAAACTATCAAAAACAGTCAAGCCCTATTTTATAATGCAGCTATGTTGTTATGCAGACATGCTGGAAAATCTTCAAGGTTGTCGTCCAAGTAACATAGGTGTTATATTAGGCAATAATGAAAAAGTACTAGTAAGGACTGATAGTTATTTTTACTATTATCAACAATTAAAAAATTCTTTTTTGTCAGCACACAATAGTTTTGATCCAAAAAATAGGCCTGATCCGGCAGATTCCAAAAGTTGGGGACGATGGACAAAATATGTTGAAACCTTTTTACTAGAAGTTGATCATTTATCACAAATAGCAAACATTACTAGAAGTCAGATCAAGAAACTGAATAAATATGGAATAAAAACAACCCAAGGATTAGTGGATAGTGGAAATGTTAGGGTGCCAGGCATAAATTTAAATGTATTAGCTAGATTAAAAGCACAAGCTACAATTCAAAAAGAAAGCACTGGAGAAAGTATCCCATTATTTCACGTTTATGTTCCAGAGGTAGATCAAAAGCAAGGATTAGCACTATTACCACCGCATTCGTCATTAGATATTTTTTTTGATATCGAAGGTTTTCCGCTAGAAGATGATGGCTTAGAATATCTGTGGGGTAGCGTTTTTTTTGATGAAAATGGTAATCGTCAATTTAAAGATTTTTGGGCTCATAACAAGAAAGAGGAACAGCAAGCATTCAAAAGCTTTATTGACTGGGCATACTCACGTTGGGTGCAAGATCCAACTATGCATATTTATCATTATGCTAATTATGAAATAGTAGCTTGCAGAAAACTAATGGGTCGTTATGGTATATGCGAGCATGAAGTTGATCAATTATTACGTAATGAAGTATTTGTAGATCTATATAAAATTGTCAAAGGGGGGCTTTTATTAGGTGAACCTAGATACTCAATTAAAAATGTTGAGCATCTATACCGCGAAAAAAGGAAAACAGCAGTTGGTAGTGGAGACGAATCAATAGTATTTTATGATAATTGGCGTGAAGTTCCAGACGGTGATTCATGGCAAACTTCTAAAATACTTAACTTTATACGTGACTATAATATTGATGATTGTAATTCAACCCAAGAACTAGTTGTTTGGTTACGCCAAAGACAGTCAGAAAATAACATTAAATATATTGGCAAAACCACAGTAATTGAACCGGAGATCAAAGAAGATATTACCGAACGTATTAAGTTACGAAACGCCTTATTAGATCACTCTGTACAACAGGCACTTAATAATTACCCAGATGCCACTATTGCAGAAATTTTTGCATGGTCATTAGAATTCCATCGCCGTGAAAACAAACCTATGTTTTGGCGATTTTTTGATAGATTGGGGATGGAAGATCATGAATTATTAGATGATATCAATTGCCTGGCCAACTGTGTACGAACTAATAAAGCACCTTTCAAACCAACATCTAAAGCCAGAAATCTTGCCTATGAATATAAGTTTGATCCAGGACAAGAATTTAAAGGTATTACTAAAGATTACTATATCTTAGGTGAAAAAACTGAAGATGGAAAAAATTGTAAAGTAACTCTGGTAAAAGAACAAAGTAACTTTGAAGAAGGTATTATAGCATTACAAACTAAAAATGAACCACCAAGTGTTGTAAATTTAGTTCCAGATGAATATATAAATCCAGATCCAATACCAGCGTCAATATACGTCCAAGCTAAAGCATTTTATGAACAACAATTAGGCTCTTGTGCTATTTTAGATTTTTTGAGAAGGGCTGCTCCAAATATTCATGAGCATAAGTCAGGGGAGTCTATTGTTACCAGTGATAATGTCGAAGAGAGACTAGAACAGATCATTCAAGCTGTTGTAAATCTTAATAACAGTTATTTAGCAATTCAAGGCCCACCTGGAGCAGGAAAAACTTATACTGCTATGCATGTAATTGCCGAATTACTTAAATTAGGTAAACGAATTGGCATTTGTTCAAATAGTCATAAAGCCATTAACAATTTGCTTATCAATACAGCACAACATTGTAAAGAAAATAACATTAAAGCATTATTTATTTGCACTAATAATACAGATCCTATGTTGGATGAGCTAAAAGTCAAAATACTAGAAAATAGCAAATTATCTTTAGAGATACATAAAGGATGTGTTGTTGGAACAACTGCGTGGGGATTTTCTCGCGATGATTTAGCTAATAACTTTGATTATTTGTTTATAGATGAAGCTGGCCAGGTAAGTGTTGCTAATCTAATTGCCATTAGTCGTTCTACAAGCAATATTGTTTTAATGGGAGATCAGATGCAACTTGATCAGCCATCACAAGGAACTCATCCAGCAGAAAGTGGATCATCTATTCTTGATTATTTATTACATGATACGCCTACAATACCGAAAGAATTAGGGATATTTTTAGGAACAACATACCGGATGCATTCCGCTGTCAATCATTTCATAAGCAGTGCTATTTATGATGGTAAACTCAAGACTGATTTGGATAATGATAAACAAAGTATTAGGGTGCCAGATAGTTATAATGATATTTTAAATAAAGATGCCGGCATTATTTTTGTACCTGTAGAACATGAAGGTAACACTCAAGCTAGCAATGAAGAAGTATATGAGATTAAAAAATTAGCTAATGAATTACTAGGAAGAATATTTACAAATAAAAAAGGGGAACAAAAATTTATAGGTTGGGAAGATATGCTATTTTTAGCACCATATAATCATCAAGTAAATAAATTACAAAAATCCTTGGGTGAAAATGCTAAAGTCGGTAGTGTAGATAAATTTCAAGGGCAAGAAGCTTCTATTGTATTTCTAAGTATGTGCGCCAGTGACGCAAGCGAATCGCCTAGAGGTATTAATTTTTTGTTTGATAAACACCGCTTAAATGTAGCTATTTCTCGCGCACAATGTTTAGCGATTGTTGTTGCAAATCCAAAATTAAGTCAATTTACGGCAAGCAGTGTTGAACAATTATCGTTGGTAAATATATTTTGTTATTTGATGCAATGCGGTAGCAATCCTTGTTAAAACTATAGAAACCAAAATAATTCAAGTAGAGAATAAAGTAAGTATAGCTAATGGCATTAAATTTTAGTATATTTGTCTAAATTGTAGTTGGAGCATACATGGAAAAAATAGAAGTTCTTAAACCATCATTTATTTCGCTATTTCTAACATTTCAATTTAATGGACAACCAATAGCTGTAGCAACCGGTTTTTTGTTAAATTTACGTATAGGAGGATATGTTCTTGTTACCGCCCGCCATAATGTTACCGGTAGAAATAATCTAACTGGTGAGTTTTTATCTCCTAAAGGTGCGATACCTAATGAGGTTATTATTTCGCATAACCGTATAGATGGATTAGGTACTTGGATAAAATGTAAAGAAAAACTTTATTTATTTGATGAACAACCACGCTGGCATGAACATCCGGTGTTAAAAAATAGAGCTGACTTCATAGCCTTACCTTTAACTCAGCTTCATAATGTTGAAATACATTCATACGATCTAAATCGAGAAAATAGCTTCATTATTAAACCTACTGACATGGTGAGTGTAGTAGGATTCCCTTTTGGCATAACTGTTGGAGGTGGTTTAGGTATTTGGGCAACGGGTTTTGTAGCTTCTGAACCTGGAATGAACTATGAAGATTTGCCGATTTTTTTGATAGATTGTAGAACGCGTCAAGGACAATCAGGTTCTCCAGTAATAGCTCACAGGAATCCAGGTGCTTCATGTTTAACAACACATGGTAGCGGTATGGTGCAGTCTTTAACTGGGAAGATATCTGATTCAGAATTACTTGGCGTTTATTCAGGACGTGTTAATGCTGAATCGGATATTGGTATGGTTTGGAAGTTATCTGCGATTAAGGAAATGTTAGACTCTATACCACCAAAACTTTTGATATTATAATTATTATTTTAAAAATTTATAAAAACAATTTTGGATGCTTTGACTGATACCGCTAAAAATTGTCAACTACACACCTTTATAAAAGTAACAGTTTGTTGTGAATAAAATATTTAAAGAACAGTATTTTGACCTCAAAGTTTTAATTTCGCACCAACGACTATATAAAATTAATTTTTATTTTTTTACCCTAATCTAATCAACAGATTCGCCTGGAAGTACTAGTGATTGTGCTTCTCCTGTAAACCCCCATAGAACATTGAATCTTAATTCTAGTGAATTAACCATAGAATTATACTTCCTTGTTAAAAGTTCCAAATTACGTTTAGAGGCAGTTTGCTTCTGTCTTTGAATTTCAATTAATGTAGTAACATCATTTACGATCAAATCATGGGTTACTTTGTGCTCATAATTCCTTACAATATCTAAATTTGGAACCGGAACATCTTCCATGACTGCACTACCCCTAGCATACCATCCATCACCAAAGGGGCTACCGCGCTTACGCGCAAATAATTCAATTACTCGTTGATTTAGCAGACCTAAAAAAAATTCAATAGAAAAGCCATTTCTAGGATTGAGAATTGCAACTTCTCCAGCAGTACCGCCTGATGCATAAGCTATTCCGTTAAAATCTATGGCATATTTATCTCCTTTTTGATTCACTGAATAAATAATTTTCGGTGCCGAAAACACAATATCTAATGATTGATGTCTCCCATAGGCATAAAAAACTCCAGATCTTTGGGGAGGAGAAACCTTGCGAACATTTAAGCGTTTTTTATGTTCTTTAAGATAAGCCATAGTCATTGGAAAATCCTGTTCCATTATTTCTGGTTCGATTATAACAGGCGCATTATTGATAGATGATTTATATGGAAAAATTATTATGGCGTCGGCATGAATTGGGTTATATGTAACGATATCTATAGAGTTGTTTATATACGGTCGCGTTATAGCCTTTTCTATTTTCCATAATATTCCATTTTGTGTAAACTCAACAAAAGCCCCTCTTTCTTTAAATTTAGTGATTATAAAAATCTTATTAGCACTAGTCTGAATTCCATTTTTTATATCAACCAGCTGTGACATTGGGATTGAATTAGCAGTAATTTTACCTAATATAAACGCTTCTTGGGAGTTGCTAGGCAGTACCCAGGCACTTTTTCCAACGTTTTTTACTAGTTTTTCAGGGAGAACAAAACCTTTTTCCTGAGGGGTGAGCAAAAATTCTTGATAATTGTTTACATGACGATAAAAGAAACTATCTGTACCTTGCTTTGTTAAAACTAAAATACAGGTGTATGCTGACTTATTTTCGAATATATGCTCATTCCCAAAATCAACAATTTGTGAAACTAAGCTATCTTTTGATAATAATTCTCGAAATTTTTTCCCTGCTTCAATGGTTATCCATTTATTTGGGATAACCATGCCTAACCATGCATTATCGTTCATCTTTGATAGAGCTAACTCGACAAAAATAAAATACTTATCAAACTGTTTATAAGCAGTTTTATATTGACGTTTATAGTATTCAAATTCATCTTGACTATTCTCCTTCATGTCCTCTGTCTTAAGATATGGCGGATTTCCTATAACAATATCAAAGTAAACTGGCAGATTTGAAAGATTCCAATTCAAAGGTATAGTTTTATCAAAAACTGGCTCAGAGGTAAATGGAAAATTAGTTTCAACTATAGTATTCCCATGTATAATGTTCAAATCAAGATCAGGTAGAATTTTTGATCCATCAGGAAGAGTTTGGTTTGTTTCATCTTCCAATAACCTAACCATTAAACTAAAGCGTGCGATTTCAACAGCATTATAATCAATATCAATTCCGAAAAAGCATTCTTCTAAGATTTTTTTTTTGATTTGGAAATCCAATCTATAGTTGTTATCTGTAATACGATAAAGCAATGATTCCTCTTTACTATCGTGTAAAACTTGAATAACTGCGTTAATCATCTCATCGAATGCTCGCAATAAAAATCTACCTGAGCCTACAGCAACATCAAATATACGAATAGATTTAATTGAATCAAGAGTGAATAAATTGGTTGTTTGAAGTTGAGAGAATTTTGATTCGAACACTCTACGTACCACTTCATTAACAATAGGTTGTGGTGTTGTTATAATTTCTCGATTTTTACAAGTTGGTTTCAACTCTAACTTAACCTTATCAGTAGAATCAATAATAAGATACTGTCCCAAAAACAATTCATAAATCTGCCCTAAAAAATCAGCATCCAGAACACTAAAACTATATGGTGAATTTGGAATATAAACTTCATCTACTATTTGAAGAAATATAATAGCATCTATCTCACAGGAATCTTGTAATCGATCTTTAGATACATCAAATAGTCCTGTATTATACCGACTATCCATCTGTCTAAATAGATTTCTAAGCTCAATAACATTTTTTTTCCTGGCAGTTTTTCTTAATACTTCTTCACCCTCAATGCCACGATCTTCGCACATTCTTATGAAAATGATGCGATTGATTATCTTTTGCGTGAAGTCGCTTAATTCTTCAATGGTAAGTTTCGGATATCTTGAATGTAAATCTTGCGCTATTTGTACTCGCCATTTATTAATCCGATCAAGAAACGATGCATTAGCAGGATTTATCCCTATTGTCTTTACCTTAAAAATTCTCTCTATGGAACCTAAAGCAACTTGATCCCTACCAAATTTAGCAATAATTTTTTCAAATTTGCTAGGGTAATCCTCATAATCAATTGATTCCAGAAGGGCAACGTCCACATCGTCAGTAGATTGTGGCTCGAGCCTTGTATCGTAAATTCTTAATGTACGAAAATTCGTTAAAATTGAAATTGGTAGACCAGCTGTATATCCATAACGGCGAATTTGAAGAGCACTTTCTTTATTAATTCGTATATCAATAGAGGGGCATTTGGCTTCTACAAAAAATTTTCTGACTGTTGCGATCCTAAAAGTGTAATCTGGTTTTTTTATTGAAGTTTTTGTTTTATTAGGTTCTTCTCGCAAAACATCTCTTAGTCGACTTGGCAGTCCCTCTGAATTATCCATGTGCCAACCTAGTAAGCGAAAAAATGGATCTATGAATTCAACCCTTACCTCTGTTTCGTGATAAATATAAGAACTTGAAACAAATTTAATTTCATCCACCTTAAATCGTTGAACCAGTTTTCGTAATTCATTGATTTGACTATTCATAGCCTTAAGTTCCTTCTTTTATTTCTTTAAGAAGCCGTTGACGACGTAATCTTATACGAACCCACGCCTCATGAATTACTTGGCATTCATTGTTATTGAGTCCAACCGCTTTTAGTATCTTAGTATCTTGCTGTGCGAGTAAAGTTGCTGGGTTGTGAACTTTGCTAATTTTAGCATCAAGATCATTGATTAACGCTCTCTGTATATTAATCACTGGCACAAGTAATTTCTCAATCTCAGATGGTACCAGCTCAAGTACACCGCCACCGTAATGACGCCCTTCCAGTTCAGCAGCTAGCGCAGTTAGGCTGTTGATAAAACAATAAACTAGATTAGTAGGATTTATTGATGTTTTTATTCTATAAGCAGTATCCGTAGTATAGGCGTTTATTTTATTTAGAATTAAACGAGGATAGTGATATGATCGTTTTAACATACCTAGATCGGTGCTATATACTGATGGTACAGAATACCATGGTGTTCTTATCCGACACTTATAACGAATATGGAGTTTTTGTTTTTCCCCTTCTTGGATATACTTTTTTGCACCAATTGGCAAATTATCAAAAGCCATCTTATCGAACATAATAAAATTGGTTGGTAGATTATTAATTGAGTTCCTTTTATGTACTGTCTGACTATATACAACACCAGGACAATGTTCGCTACGACCGAACATTGGCTTGACAAAAGACTGTAATCGATATTTTTTTACAGTTGCATTATCAACTAGAAAAAACTTATTAGCTCCAGTAACAATCCCTACATCGACTTCTGCAATTTCTGAAAACAACTTAATTGCTGAAAATTGTCGTACACTTTCAAAAACTTTTAATTCTTCACTCCCCAATAAAACCTTCATCCATTTTCCGTTTAATAGATTTCTGGAAATGTAAGTGGCTTGTTCAAATATCTCCTCTGGATCTTTGCTAATGAAATTATTGTTGGGCGCAGCTACAACTGCAACTCCCTGAGAGATTTGTTGAGGATAATCTTTCTTTGATATCATGAGTAAAACTGTTCCTTGAAGAGCATCTTCAAAAAGCAATTCGTTTGGATCAATCATTAATATGCGCAAACACTCTGCTAGTAGAAAATTTCTTAAAGATCCAGCATGGAGAACGTGAAGTATTTCTGATGGAACCACCATAGCTAGTCTACCTCCAGGAACAAGCAGTCCTATGCTGGCAATAATAAATGGAACCCAAGCATTTGTATGTTTAGTAAATTTAAGTTTATATATAGCAAAAATTTTTTCCGACAGTTTTTGATCACGTTGTTCAAGATATTGGTAACGGATATATGGTGGGTTACCAACGATAGCATCAAAAGATTTTCCACATTGAATTTGGTCTAAAGACCATTCTAGAAAATTATAATTAAGCACATCTACATCAAGATGTTTATTAGCAAAAATCATTTTCCTAGCCTTTGCAGCCTCTTTTGTTAAAAGCTCAACACCAATCAGCTTAATTTTGTTTTTAGCTATCATAGAAAAGGCTCGAATAAAAACCCCATCTCCACAACTTGGTTCAAGAATTGCTCTAGGTTTTATAGTTAAAACCCATTTAACAAGAAAGTTGGCAATTGGCGTTGGAGTATAGTACCCACCACGTAATTTTCTATCTGATTCATTTTCCTTAAAGTTCACTAGTTCCACACTCCAAAATTAATTACTCTTCAAAATAATCATTGTCAATTACAGGTATAACAATTTTTCTTTTAGAGGAGACTCCAACCTCTGCTTCTATCATAAGTTCTGCGATCTTATTACCATCTAACAAAACAAGTGTATCTGATACAGATTTTGCATATTTTGTAGCACTATCATGATATGATGAAGTAGTTAAAAATATACCCTTCGAAGCCTGTCTACCTTTTAGTGCTCCAAAAAACTTTTGAATTTCTGCGCTGCTAATTTTACTATCCAATTTATATCTTTTAGCTTGTAGATAGATTTTATCTAAACCTAACCGATCTAAATACACTATACCATCAATACCAAAATCTCCCGATCCACCAGTATGGTGTATATCTCCTGATTTTGCTCCATATCCAAGCGATCTAATTAAATCTAAAACTAATTCTTCAAATTTCAAGGGGCTAATTTCAAGAAGTTTTTCTCGTAGTTCTTCAATTAAGGTGTTCTTAATTTCTTGATAACCCATGTTGATCTTTTCTTCCGGATCAACTTCATCAATTTGTACGCTAGCAGCTTCCTTTGAATCAGCTTGATTTTTACTTGCTATAAAATCAAGATACCCTGGGAATTTTTCAAGATCTTTGGGAGATATTGCTCCTATATGTTCCTTTAAAAAATTTTGACCTTCATTAGATACAGTAATAAGGCCTTTTTGGGGAAAACCTATAAGGCCAGATTTTTTCAAATAAGTTATTGCCCATCCAACCCTATTTTGTAATCTGTTTTGGCCTGACTCTAGCCGCTCGTTTAATTCTTCTTCATTAAAGTGCATTTTTTCTTGTACAAGCTGAACAATGTTTGATCTTGGAACCTCTTTTAAAGAAGCTATAATTTCAAGAGTTGGTCTTAAGAACGATTTAAAGCTTGGTATTGTCATTTTATTGATCCTTAAAAAACAGTAACATAAAAGTATATAATATTACCAAAATACTTTCTCAAAAAAACATCAATTTGAATTTTTATATCAAATAATGAGTTATATTGGTACATATATAGCCTGTTTTTTATTTCCGTTTACATCATAAACCATCTTCATCCTTCTTTTTAAGTCTTTTGCAAGCTTTGCTTCTAACTCTTCAATCGCAGGTAATGCAATTTTAAGATCCTCAGGTAGACTTTCTGTCAACCTATATTCAGCTAGACCGATAGATTTTGCCATATCAGTAAGCGTTAATAAATCCGCACCCTATTAATCCACGCTTTATGATGGTTCTTAAGCATTGGTTCAAATTTAATATCATTCGCTTCAATTCATTACTAAAATATCTTGTCAAAATTACTAATTTTTATAGGACGATATGTAATTATCTAACCTAGCTACGGCTTCTGCTTTATGTGCAGGAGCTAAGTGAGCGTATCTTAATGTAATTGCTAAATTTGAATGTCCAAGTAACTCCCTTACTGTATTTAAATCAACGCCAGCCATAACAAGTCGTGACGCGAAGTGATGCCGTAAATCATGCCACCTGAAATTAGTTATATTTGATTTTTTCAATATACTGCACCAAGATTTACGAACATTATCCATTTGCTTACCTTCTTTATTAGGAAAAACTAAATCATGATTTGAACACTGTTTATGCCAAGTGTGTAAAGCATATAGTGCGTTTTTATTTAGAGGAATGTGCCTAGTTTTACCGCTTTTTGCTTTATCTCCTGCAACCGTAATTATCGATTTATCCAAGTCAACATAATTCCATCGCAAACTAAATAACTCGCCCTGTCTCAATCCAGTGTGTATAGCAAGTAGTACCATGGGGGTCAGATAATCAAAAAATCCATCTTTCAATGTTGGCGATAAATGACTACGAATGGTTCGCCAGTGATTGCTAGTTTGTATTAAGATACTGTTCTTGTCTCTTTCTGCTAAGGCAAGCAATAGTCTTTTTTCTTCATTTTCACTTAGATAACGTACAATTGTTTTATCGTCTGTTTTAAGTGGTTTTAATTTTATTAAAGGACTTATTTCTAGCCAATCCCACGCAACTGCCTTAGATAGCACTGCTCTTATAGCCGTAACATTACGATTTACTGTAGCGGCAGCTTTACCGCGCTGTAGTTGTTCAATTCGCCATTTTTCAATTAACAGTATGGAGATACCTTCAAGTGGTAATTTCATTAAATGAGAAAAATGACAATTTAACATTTGAATAGTTTCTAAACCACTTTTACGTTCAACTTTGACCCATGGTGCATAGTGGAGTTCTATAAATCTCTCTAATGTACGTGTTTTTATTTTTTCTTTTTCAATTAAAGCTCTTTTTTTTCTTCTTGTAGATCTTGCCCTGATAAAGTTTTGGCAGAAAATTGCTTGGCTAGATCTCTTGCTTGGGTTACGGTAATTGATCCATGTCTTCCTAATCTATATCGCTTCTTTGTACCATTAACTGTGCGATAAACTAAATAATAGGTTAACACTCCGCTTGGTTGAACGCGCAAAACAAATCCTTTTATTTCAGAATCTACAACTTCATACGGGGTTTGTAGCGGAATAATAGTTTTAACAAGGCGTTCGGTTAATTTTGCTTTCATTTTTGTTATCCCAATAGATAGACTAATTAATAATATATTGGTAAGTCCACCGTAAGTCCATCAGACGAGCATAACAGTGCCGCATCAATGCATAATCTTACAAAAAATATTAACTAAAAATATAAAATTAATCAATAAAATACAGCAAATAAAGCAATAAGCTTGTGCAAATTGTTGCATTGATATGTATTGTAAATATACTTAAATCACCTTGACATAGTGTTGAAAAATAAAAAATTTTTCAACACTATTGCCAACAACCCTTGTCCACTCTTCGCCAAACAGATGGTTATAAAATTATAATAATTTTATAAAAATTGAAATAACTGTCATTCCAATTTTCTTGACATAGCTAACATTAATGGTTTAACCTAGGATAAACTCAAGGAAGATTTTTATTAGATTAGGAAATTTATGATTAACAATTATTTTTAATAAACTATATTCAATTATACTGTTAATTAAGGAAAAGTACTGATCGTTAGTTCGAGTGATTCTATTCCGTGCAGTGATAATGTTGCTCTAAAAATCGAAAAGTTATATGTTAAAGAAATTAATTGCAAAATTCCGCATGTGCTAGGTTTGTTTGAAGGCACAGCATTTAAAGAGTCTGATGGGCATGTCTCCTTCAATAGAAATTAAGCACTAACGTTCAAGCTGTAGCTGAAGATAAACACGAATTTGAAAAATCACTTAGTACCAATGAGGATAGTAGCATGTATAGAGACTCAAACAAAAAATATTTCAGTGATTTTACCAAAACAGTGCTAGAGTGGGATTTTGATATTCTATCAAAACCATTAGATATTGCGATTTCTCAGATGCCTTTGCCAAAAGCGACAAATAGTATTGATCAGTACTATCAAAATTTTCTGCCATTTATTCTTGAAGAAGCTCGCTCTATTATTGCCAATGGTCTGGAACGTATTTATAAATATACGCAAATACAGCAAAAAAAACAGCATTATTTAAGTGATGTGCGAGAGTTCGAGCTGAGTTTAAAAAATAACTCGAAGTTACCCAAAAATGAAGGTAACCCGATGTCTTTGCATTTTAGTGGGAAAATTCCGAGTGACATTGAACATGGAAATTCCATGAATGTTTTATTACTAGAAACGACTGAAATATCTACTCCAATGCAATTTATTGGTTTGGTGACAGAAAACCGTGATACCTTAGAGTTGTTTGCAAAGGTTATTATTGATTCATCAGATTATCATGATTACAAGCAATGTTTTGCTAAAGGATCTAAATGGACAGCGCATTACTTGGGATCCATAATTAGCGAACAAAGAATGTATGACGCTTGTTTAGAAGTCACAGATGGTGTGTGTATGCGGCAAATTGCAAGAGCCATGATTCCAGAGCTACGCACATTAAGTGTTTTAACTGGATTATGCAATATAGATCATTTAAATTTATCTCAAAGAGAAGCTATATATGCTTTTTTAAACGCCGATAAAGGAACGACATTATTACTGCAAGGTCCTCCCGGTGCAGGAAAAACAACCACCTTGATTGCATTATTAAAGCAAGTGACAGCACAAGGTACCAGAACAATGGTGAGTGCACATTCTAATAAAGGCGTTCAAGTGCTTGCGTTAAGAGCTATGAATGATATGCCAGATATCCCAATGGTTTTGGTTGGAGTTGCAAGTAAATTGCCTGAAAAATTAAAGTCTATCTTTTTGCATGATTGGTACGACATAATTTTGTCATCTTTTTCTTCTTATAATCAAGAAATTGAATTATTAGTTAAAAAGATTAAAATACATACATCTAGAAGCTCACTTATCTCCAACATTGAGCAAAATCTCATTACTGCAGAGCAAGCATTAAATAAATTTACTCTTGTTTATTTTCCTGAGTTATCAGATATAAAGAAACAGCAGTTATATGAATTAAGTAATGATCCATTGTTAGCAACTGATTTTAAAGGGCTTTATA
>CAIJNR010000014.1 GCA_903822055.1 uncultured Francisellaceae bacterium
AGACTATCGTCTGGTCTCTCAAAGCCAAAGGGTAATTTACCCATGAAAACTCCGCGCCAATGTTACAAGTGCTTCCATTTCTTCAGGAACAGAATTAGCTACGTTACTTGCAACAAGCTTGATCCATAACCATTTTAATGGTCCAGTAACTACTAAAGTATTAATTAATTTCAAACCATCCGGTGTGTCTTCTAAGGCATGAGTATCGCACATTTTAGCTCCAAAGAAATTTGTACAATCAGTAAATTTATGCCCATCATCAATTTCAGTTAATATAATTTTCACTGGGCTCACACCTTTAGGTTTTAACATAAAATAATTGCCTACTTTAAATTCACCATCCATCTTACAGTAATCAAGATCACCATGCCATTTTGGCCAATTATTTACATCTATCCAAATACGCCAAATTTCTTCCTTTTTTATCCCTTGAAACGTTTTACTATAGGTTCTTGTCCACATACATCTTGCCCCTTATTTGGTATAATGGTATATTGTATGCGAGTTTATTAAATATTCAAATGGTTTTGATGTGCTCCCAAAACGCACATTATGCAACTTTACCCAGCTTGAGCTAATAGTTAATTACTACTAGTAGGATTTGCTTACATTGCGTTTGGTGACTAGCCATAGTAAGTTGTTAAGGAGTTGTTTGTTTAATTGAAGTTGCTATGCCGTTCATTGCTTATTATAACTTTTCAATATAGAATTTAAGGAACAATAGAACATCAGATGTTTTA
Source organism: uncultured Francisellaceae bacterium (assembly GCA_903822055.1). Classification (GTDB taxonomy): domain Bacteria; phylum Pseudomonadota; class Gammaproteobacteria; order UBA6186; family Azoamicaceae; genus UBA6186. The sequence continues at coordinate 741 of CAIJNR010000014.1, forward strand.
TATTATTCAGTAACATATAAAGTGAAAAAAACATATTTATTAATTATATTAATCATAAGTACTGTAACAACTATTTGTCTGCTTGGTTGCTCGACTAATATAAACAATAAATTTAAGTTTAATCCTAAACAATTTTCAATTATTAATAATAAAATTCATACTTGGAAATTAGATGGCAAGATTAGTTGGCACCATAAATCTGACAACAAATCAGCGACTTGTTACATGAATTGGCAAAAATTTAATAACAAATCTCAAATTACTTTTTATAGTGCTTTAAATATCCAAAATTTGGTAATAGAAAGTTATAACAATAATCAAATTAAAATTTTAAGTAAAAACGGTAAAAACTATAACAATATTAAATCTATTGATACTACTGCTGATCCTTATGATACTGATGACGACACTGCTGAAGTTAATGAGTTACAAAAAACTATAGATCAATTATCAATAAATTTAAATAATTTAACGTATTGGTTACTAGGCACACCTAACCCGCTTAAAAAATATATTTTAATTAAAGATGGATTTAAACAAGACGATTGGAACATTACTTATACTGCTTATCAACCAAGTAGTTCACAAAATTTACCTATGCCTACCAAAATTACCATTAAAAATTCCGATCCAAAAAATATAATGATAATTAAGATTATCGTTATGAATTTTAATTAACAATAACTATGTTATCGTATGACTTATCGTGATAAAATAAAACTTATGAAAATTTATGAAAAATATATGACTTGTATTGGTCCTGTTGGTAATATAATGTTTTATATACAGTCATATAAAATGTTTACTACAAAATCTGCAGAAAATATTTCCGCTCCTGCTTTTCTTTTATGTTTAATTGGTCTTAGTAGCTGGTTAATCTATGGGATTTTATTAAAGGATAAACCACTAATAATTGCTAATCTAGTTGGTGTTATTGGAGCCATGTTGACGTTATTTTGCATATTAATCTATAATTAATTTTTATAAGATTAAAATATAGCTACCTTATGTACCCTAATTCTCATTCTTTATCTAAATTTCTTTATAGCTTTATAAAAAAGCAACCTATAGCATTTATAGTGTTTTTTTTATCGCCAACTATATTAATTTTAGAATCAACAGTAATGCCATATGCTTTAAAGATGATCATAGATTGTATTTCGACCCACCAAGGTCCGCGAAATAATATTTTTCTTCAATTAAAGCCAGCCTTATATCTATACACCGGCTGTTGGCTAATTTGGACAATTGTAGCAAGATCACAAAATTTATGGCAAGCATACATATTGCCAAAATTTGAAGCAGATATTAGAATGAGTTCTCTTAGTTATGTATTAGAACACTCTTATCGTTATTTTAGCAATCAATTTTCTGGTAATATAGCGAATAAAATTAGCGATTTGCCAAAATCTTTAGATACAATTAGAATGATTTTATGTTGGAATGTAGTATCTAGCATCTCTACTGTTTCTGCAGCATTAATTGTAATGTTTTTTATAAATATTTGGTGTACTGTAATATTAGGGATCTGGGTTATTTTATTTATGTTAGCGATTATTTATATTGGTAAAGGTGCTAACGTAGCAGCAGAAAAAAATGCAGAAGATAAAAGTAATTTAAGTGGGCATATTGTAGATCTCATTTCTAATATTGCTTCAGTTAAATTGTTTTCAAAAATAACGAATGAAATAAATTATCTTAAAACATTTCAAGAAAAAGAGATCGTTAGCAATAAACAGCTTATTTTATCTTATAACAAATTAAATTTGTGCTCAGATATATTAGGTTTTTCTCTTGTTGCATTAATCATTACGTTAATTGCAGGTTGGCAACGAGATCTTATTTCGGTAGGAGACTTTGTTTTTATAATGCAAAGCACATATGGTGTAATGTTACAATTGTGGTATTTAAGTCAATCCTTCACTACTTTATTTACTGAAATTGGAATTGCTAAACAAGCATTAACTATTTTACAAAAACCACATGACATCATTGACTTACCTAATGCTAAACTATTACAAATTAAAAGTGGTCTTATTGAATTTGATAATGTCACCTTTAATTATCAACATGGCAATAGATTGTTTCAAAACAAGCATATAACCATTGAACCAGGCACTAAGGTTGGTTTGGTTGGATTTTCAGGATCTGGTAAAACCACTTTTGCTAATTTAATATTACGGTTTTTTGAAATACATCACGGTCAAATTCGTATTGATGGTCAAAATATCCGCGAAGTTACTCAAGATTCTTTACATGCAGCTATTGCTATGATCCCACAAGATACATCATTATTTCATAGAACTTTAATGGAAAATATTCGTTACGGTAATTTAGATGCAAACGATCAAGAAGTTATTCAAGCTTCTATAAATGCTCATTGCCATGAATTTATCATGAAATTACCAGAACAATATCAAACATTAGTTGGTGAACGTGGAACAAAACTGTCTGGTGGACAGAGACAACGCATTGCTATTGCGAGAGCTATGTTAAAAAATGCGCCAATTATCATCTTAGATGAAGCAACTAGTGCTTTAGATTCAGTTACAGAAAAACATATTCAAGAAAGTTTACAAATTCTTACTAAAAATCGCACAACAATTGTTATTGCACATAGGTTATCTACGCTATCTGCTATGGATCGCATTTTAGTATTTGATAGAGGTCAAATTATAGAGGATGGCTTGCATGAACAATTATTACAACAAAATGGCCGTTATTCCTATATGTGGCACATGCAATCTGGTAATTTTTTACCAGAACAAGATGGATAGTATTTTTGCTATTGCTTTTTTTAATAACAACCA
>CAIJNR010000015.1 GCA_903822055.1 uncultured Francisellaceae bacterium
AGAAAATTTATGAATATAAAATAATTATTTATATAATGTACTGGAAAATATAGCAAAAAATATAGAATATGTATCAAAGGTGCCCACCCTCTCCAACAATTTTTGTTGGAGAGGGACCTGGTAAGCGTGAATTATAATTGAACTTGAAGGGGTGAGGCTGTTGATGGTTATTTACTCAACTGTTTGCTCTAAATAGCCATGCTATAAAGCTTCATTGCTGTATACAATTTAAGATAAAAAAGCGTTTAGATTAGTGTTTTTTGATATACTTAACTGTCTCCAGATAAAGAATTAAAATCAATTCCTTGTTCCTCTATAATTATTTTTAAAGCCTTTAATGCCTCTGTTTGTAGTTGTCGTACTCGTTCTCTAGTTAAACCAATTTCTTGTCCAGTTTGTTCTAATGTATTTGGCTCACCATCATTTAAACCGAAACGTAATTCCACTACAGATTTTTGGGTTGCAGTTAATTTTGATAGCCAATTACTTATTGTTTCTTTTAAAGCGTGTTTAGAGGCTATTTTGGCCGGATCTAACAAATCATTACCCACGGTATCAAGTAATGATTTATTAATATTATCTGAAATAGGAGCATCAATAGAGATTATTTTTTCATTTAAACATAAAGTGTTTTCTACTTCTTTTTCGGATTTGCTTAATTTTATAGCAATTTCATCAGCAGTTGGTTCATGATTCATTTGTTTTCCTAATTCATGTCTAGTTCTTAAACATGAATTTAGTTTTTTCATTACATGCACCGGTAATCTGATGGTGCGATTTTGACTCATAATAGCTCTTTCGATGGTTTGTTGGATCCACCAAGCACTGTAAGTAGAAAATCTAAACCCTCGTTCTGGATCAAATTTTTCAACAGCGCGCATTAGACCTAAATTACCTTCTTCAATTAAATCTAAAATGGCCATGCCGCTTCTTAAATATTTTCTTGCAATTTTTATAACTAATCGTAAATTGCTTTCTATCATTTTTTTTCTAGCATGAAGATCGCCTTGTTTGCTTAAGCGAGAATAATAGATCTCTTCCTCTTTAGTTAATAAAGGAGCAATACCAACTTCTCTAAGGTATATATCTGTAGGATCTTTAGATTTAGCATATTTTAGTTCTACTGTATTATTATTGTCTTCTGAGTTAGTATTTTCTAAAGATCCTTCAGTGACAATATTTTTTGGTTCATTAGCAAAGTCTAGATCTGTTAACTCTTCATCTTCTTCTTTTTCTTCATGTTCTTCCAAAAGAATTTCTTGTTCTGTAATTAAATTTAAATTATTTAATTTTACAGATTTTTTGGATTTTCTAATATGTTGTTGCATAGATACGTGCGCCTACAATCTTTATAATTTTTTTATTTGTAATTACTTATAAATTCGGCCAAAATGGCTTATAACTTTAATTTAAGAATTTAATTAAAGAAGATTTGTAAGGATTGTTAGGTTTAAGGGGTGGTACCAGTTGGTGGTATAGCGGTTGTAGGGCAAGGTGATGACAAATATTTACTAATATTAGATGCTGCTCCAGTGCAGTAGTATTGCAAGTCTCCAGTTTCAGTAAGAATTGCTGGAAATGACATTATTATAGCATTAGAGGAATTACATAAGTTTAAAGTACAAGAAGTCCCACTTGTTGAGGAAGGGGTACAAGAAGTTCCACTTATGATAGTAGATGCTATGTTTTGTGATCCATTAAAAGTTTGGTTAATGAAATTCAAGGGTGGACAAGCTTTGTTTTTTGAATAATAACTATACATAATTATTTTATTTTGTTCGACTGTACTAAGAGCACTGCTGTATAGCGCCTTAATTTTATAATCTTGATAGGTATAAATTGATGTTGCGCATAAGATACAAACTATAGTAACAGTAATTAGGATTTCAATTAAAGATAGCGCGGTTAGTTTAAAAAAATGTTTATACATATATTTTATAATATAATAGGTCAGAATTTATGAAAATAACCCGTTATTTATTTTTTATTGGGTTACGTTATTTTCTAGTAAAAAGAAAAGATCATTTTGTATCTTTTATATCTACTGTTTCTATGTTGGGTATTGCATTAGGGGTTGCTGTATTAATTACGGTTTTATCGGTAATGAATGGTTTTAGCAAAGAAATTCGCGCAAAAATTCTGAGTATAACCCCACATATAACTTTAAAAAGCTTTTCTGGGACATTAAATTCTTGGCAAGTTATTGTTGATGATTTAAAAAAAATTAATCAAGTGACTGGCATTGCTCCCTATATTGCCCAACATGGGTTGTTAGCTTGGAGCGGGTACAGCAAACCTGTTATGGTAATAGGTATTGATGCTTTGCAAATAGAAAATATTTATCCACTAAATAACAATGTTGTAACCGGTAGTATATCTGAATTACAGCCAAACAGATTTAATATTTTATTAGGCCAAGATTTGGCCGACAGTTTAGGTATTCAAGTTAACGATACAGTGGCATTAATTATCCCACAAGTTAATATTTCTCCGCTTGGAGTTATGCCTAGAATTAAAAAATTAAAAATAGGTGGTATTTTTAAAAGCAGCACTCCATATGATCAAAATCATATTTTTTTAAATATTTCAGATGCTAGCAAATTATATAAAATGCAATCTGGAATTACTGGAATTCAGATGAAAATTATTGATGAATTAGCTGTTAAAAAAATTTCTTCTCAAATTAGCAGTATGTTTAATCATCAATATTCTGTGTCGGATTGGACTTTAGAATTTAGTGCTTTTTTTGAAGCTATGAAAATGGAAAAAACTGTTATGTGGTGTATTTTATTGTTAATTATTGCGGTTGCTGCATTTAATTTAGTTTCCAGTTTAATTATGTTAGTTACAGACAAAAGATCAGATATTGCTATCTTGAGGGTTATGGGGGCAACTTACAAAGAAATAATGTTGATTTTTATGATTCAAGGTAGTGCCATAGGATTAATTGGTACAATGGCTGGATTAGTTATTGGTTTACTGTTGGCATATAACGTAACAGACTTAGTTGATTTTTTACAAAATATTTTTAATGTTAAATTTGTTTCAGAAGAAGCTTATTTTATTGGTTTTGTGCCATCTGATATTCATGGATGGGATGTTTTTTGGATTTGTGCATTATCATTATTTATGAGTTTTGTGGCAACACTATATCCAGCATGGAGAGCTAGTAATGTAAAACCAGCCGAGGCATTACGTTATGAATGATATTGTTTTAGAGTGTAAAAAAGTAAGTAAAAATTTTTTTGATGGAACTAAATTAGTACCTATATTATCAGAAGTTGATTTGACAATTTTAAAAGGTCAACAAATAGCTATTATGGGTAGATCTGGATCTGGAAAAACCACATTATTACAATTATTAGGTGGATTAGATTCGCCTACAACTGGTGCTATAGTGCTTTGCAATAAGGATTTAAATAATATTAATGAACAAGATAAAGCGTATTTGCGTAATAACAAAATTGGTTTTATTTATCAATTACATCATTTGTTAGCAGAATTTACTGCATTAGAAAATGTTTGTATGCCATTATTAATTCAAAAGATGTCGTTAAAAATTGCTAAAGACTTAGCAGCTGTTTTATTAGAAGAAGTAGGGCTTAGTCATAGATTACATTTTACTCCAAATAAATTATCTGGTGGTGAAAGGCAGAGAGTAGCTATTGCTAGAGCATTAATTAATAATCCAGACTGTATTTTAGCTGATGAACCAACAGGTAATTTAGATGCGGAAAGTGCAGAGATGGTAATGGAGTTAATTAATAATTTAAATAAAAAACGACGAGCTGCGGTTATTATGGTAACTCATGATATTAATTTGGCTAAGAAGTTTGATCGTATTTATCAATTGCAACATGGAAAATTGATTTGATTTTTTTTATGTTCAGGCACACAATGCCATTTGTGTTTATTAAAAAAAATGGATGCTAAATTTATATGATAAATCAATCGTATGGACCAACAAATAGATTAACTGCTAGACTTGAATATGTTTTTGAAGAACGTAAACGTTCTTGGATAATGCTTCTTATATATAACGAAGAAATTAATGGGTTATATGTGCGTCAATCTAGCGTTTTACAAAACTTATTATTGAGATATTATCCTCAAACTATACTTAACCTTGCTTCTATATGCTTGGGTTCTTTAAATTCGATAACACTTCAAATGGTATTTCATGAGTTGGCCCAATGTCATGGTTTAGAAAAGCTTGATTTATCTAACAATAATATTGGTGATTTTAAAGCAGAAGATTTTCAAAAATTATGCGATGCACTAATACAATGTCGTAATTTAAAAAGCATTGATATTACTAACAACAATTTCAATAAAGCGCAAAAACAGCAAATAAATCAAATGGTACAAAATAAAAATATATTAATAATTCAGGATCCAGATGTTAGGGTTTCTAAAAAGCCTAGACTTACTCTAGGTAGATGTTAATTTGTATATTAGTTTAAGAGTCGCTTTCTTTGGGGGACTTAATTACGTAAAATCACCATGAAAATTCCAAATTTAAAGTTGAAATTTCATGGTGAATAATAATATTGGTATTATTTTGATTTATGTTTACGTCGTTTAGCGCGTTCTTTCCAATTTTTTACCGTAATATACCACCATAACCATTTAATAATAATATTACCCAATAATGCAGAAACTACTCCACAAATTAAACATCCTAAT
>CAIJNR010000016.1 GCA_903822055.1 uncultured Francisellaceae bacterium
GAAAATTTAGAAGAAGTTAAAAACGATATCGCAACATCAGTAGAAAATTCTGAAACTACAGAAAAAGATAAAACGAAAATGGAAACTAAAGATAAACCGAATGATGATATTCTAAATGATATCACATCTCAAATCGAAAAAATAGAACTACAAAAAAAGAATATTAATGATAGAATAAATTTATTTAATAAACAACTTTCAAATACAAAAGACCCTGTCAAAACGCAAGATTTAGTGAAACAGACAATAAATTTAAAAAAAGAATTGCAAAAATTTGATAAATTACTTAAAGATGCTAATTCACAAAAAGAAACACTTAATAAATAATGGCTAAACAACAAGATTTTGTAGAAAAATTATCAGACTTCACTGAAGCATTAGAAGGGTTAGTAGACTTATTGAAAGAACAACAAAAAACAAGTCCGACAGATGTAGTGAATCAACTTCTCGAAAATTTCGATAAAGATGCTATAACTAATATTACCGCTAATTTAATAGAAGTCAAAGATAACATCAAAAAAATTAACGATACAACAGCAAAAACCTTAGAAGTAGTAAAGTCTATTAAGAAGGAACGCGAAACAGGAATGTTCGGAGATATAGAAGATACTAAAAATAAAAATACTATTGTACAAGGCGCTAAAACTATTATGCTTATTGCTGGTGGGGTATTAGCTATTGGTATGGCGTTTAAAATAGTTGGTGCGATAGATTATTTATCAGTTGTTAGTTTAGGTATGGGTATAATGTTTGCTGCTTATGCATTTTCACAAGTTGCTTCAATCAGAGACGATAAAGGAAATCCGTTAGATATAAAGCGAGCACTTATAACAAGTACTGTGATAGCTATTATAAGTGGTGCTATATTAATTTCTGGTAAAATTTTAAAAAATGTCCCAGTCTTGGGATTATCGACACTAATAACAATAGGTGCCATTGGTATTACAATGGGGTTAGCAACATATTTTTTGTTAAAAGGTATCGGAAATTTATCATTGAAACAAATTTCTATGGGTGCTTTGGTACCTGTTTTAATACCGTTGATAGCAGCGGGAATAGTTGGTGCAGGAATAGTATTACAAAATATGCCAACCGTATCTTTTCAACAAGCATTATCAGCATTCATGGTAGCTGTGGCATTAGTACCAGTAGCATTTTCTTTTGGTTTAATAATAAAAGCTATAAAAGGCGCAGATATAAAAGATATAACTTTTGCAAGTTTAGCTATACCATTAATAGCCACAGGCTTATTATTAGCTACAATAGCATTACAATTTATTAAACCAATAAATTTAAATGATGTTTTGAATGCTGGATTAGGTGTCGGAATAGCAACTTTAGCATTATTACCAACAATCTTTGTATTACAAAAAACGGGTTTATTAAATCCGAGTGCATTAGCCTCGTTAGCAATAGGAGGATTAGCAATCGTAATATTGTCAACTGCTATAATGTTATCTTCTTGGGTATTATCTATAGGAAATTATGACGCGTTTCCAAGTTTAGACTGGGCGTTAGGTGCAGGATTAGCTATGATATTATTTACACCTACGTTAGTGGTTATTGGTGCATTAGTTATGAGCGGGTTTGGGATTGCTGCAATAGCAGCAGGAGCGTTAGGAGTCGTTGTTGTAGCAGGTGCAATAGCCGCAACATCGTATATTTTAGGGTTAGGTAAATATGATAAATATCCTGATTTAGGTTGGGCTGCTGGTTCAGGATTAGCTATGTTATCGTTTGGTGTACCGTTGATGGCATTAGGAGTATTAATTATAGGAACCGCAGGATTAGGTATGTTAGCATTATATGCTGGAATAGAAGGAATAAGTTTGATAGCTCAAGCTGTTGTAGATTCATCTATTATATTAAATAAAGGAGTGTGGGGGAATTATCCAACATTGTCGTGGTCATTAGGTGTTGGTACAGCATTAGTAATGTTTGCGAGTGTTATGGCAATTTCGACAGCATTAAGTGCTATATCATCTTTTACTGGAATTTTCGGTGGCGGAAAAACAGATTTGATGTCGTTTATAACAACATCAGCAAACGCTATAGTTGAAGCTGGTCGAATATTTAGTGGTGCTCCAGATGTGTTCAGTAAAGGTTATCCGAGTGTAGAGTGGTCTAAAGGTGTAGGAACATCGTTAGTAGCTTTTGCTGATGTGTTAGCAACAATAACAGCATTAAATGTTTTTTCGGGATTATTCGGAAGTGGAAAAGTAGATTTGATTCCGTTTATAACATCATCTGCTAATGCATTAGTTGAGGCAGGAAAAATATTTGATAATAGTGGTACCGAATTCAATATAAATAAAGCTCCATCTGAAGAGTGGTCTAAAGGTGTTGGGACATCATTAGTAGCCTTTGCTGATGTATTATCAACTATAACAAAACTTAATATATTTGCAGGATTGTTTGGTGGAGGAAGTGTAGATTTATCTACATTTATAAGTTCAGCAGCAAACGGTTTAATTGAAGCGGGAAAAATATTCGATAAGAGTGGCGTTGAATTCAAATTAGATAAAGTTCCGTCAGAGGCATGGTCTAAAGGTGTTGGTGGTTCATTAGTAGCGTTTGCAACAGCTATACAAGCATTAAATGATGCAGGAGTCGATATTGATGCCGACGATTTAACAAAAGATGATGGTGCTATTGCTATAATGTTAGGATTATCAAAAGGATTAATAGAGGTTGGAAAATATTTCAATCTATATGGGATGGATTTCGATTTAACGAAAGTTCCTTCTGACTCGTGGTCAAAAGGTGTTGGTGGTGCATTAGTAGCATATGCAACAGCTATTCAAGCATTAAATGATGCTGATGTTGAAATAAATTCTGACGATTTATATGCGGATGATGGTGCAATAGCAGTTATGTTAGGATTATCGAAAGGATTAATAGCTGTTGGTACATTATTTAATACTGAAGGAGGTAATTTTGATTTAACAAATGTTCCTACTGAAGAATGGTCTAAAGGAGTGAGTTCGGCATTAAGTTCATTTATTAAATTAATGGGAGATGTGCAAGCAGGTAGTATTGATATAACAACTATACAAACAGTTATGAGTAACGTATCAACTGCTATGGTGACAACATCAAAAAATTTAGCATTATTAAGCAGTTTAACACTTCCGACAGAAGAATGGATAACATCATTTACTAATTTAACATCTGTTGCGGTATCAAGTCTAATAGCAACTGTTAGTAGTATTAATAGTTCGGGAGATTTTAGTGGTGGTCTATTAAAAATGTTAGAGTTGTCAACAACGTTATATACATTTACTAAAAATTTAGCAGATATTAATAACTCGTATGGTGATGTATTAGAAGGAAATTTAGCGAATTCGTTATCAACAACAATAGACAAATTATTCAACGTTGTGCCAAGTAGTGCAGCAGTCGATCCGTTATACGATTTAATAGACGCATTGAATAGTTTACAAACAACAATGTCTTCTAATTCTTGGGGCAATATCTCAAATATCTCAGATGGTATTGGTTCAATAAGTTCAGCGTTAAATAATATTGATATAGATAAA
>CAIJNR010000017.1 GCA_903822055.1 uncultured Francisellaceae bacterium
ACGCTTACTACAGCCCTCTCCAGCTAACGCTGGTAGAGGGCATAGCCATCATTATCATTAGATATTTTTTGCTATATTTTCTAGGACTTATTCAATTATTATTTTGCCTTTGACAATGAAAACATATAACATTTTTTATAAGATATATTGAATCTTTATTAATATTAATGTTTCCGCCCTCTACCAGCGTTAGCTGGAGAGGGCTGTAGTAAGCGTAACTTATAGTTGAGAGTGTTTGGGTGAGGCCTAAATTAGCAAATTAATTGTTCGCGGCCCTATCGAGGAAAGCCATGCACGGATTGATTTAGCATCTAAAATTGACTAGGCTTAGTTTAGCTAAGTCTAATGAAAGCGAGGTTTTATGCAAATTATTAATATTCATGATGCAAAGACAAATTTTTCAAGATACATTAAAAAAGTTGTAGCTGGTGAAGAAGTTATAATTTGTTCAGCAGCAAATAAACCTATAGCAAAATTAATACCATATAATGTATCTTATGAAGCTAGGGTTCCTGGACAATTAAAGGGTAAAATAAAAATAGAAAAAGAGTGCAATGTATTACCAGAAGAATTTTTGAAATTTTTTAATAATTAATAAGGGTATATATGTTATTTATTTTTAAAAATATTCTTAGAGAATACCGATTAGATAAAGCTATGCGGCACTGCTATAAATTAATAGCAGATGGCAAAAAAGAAGAAGCTTTTAATGAATTTAATTCTCTTCTTGCAAAGGATCCATATCGTGTTTATCTAAGATTTCAGATACTTAGATTAGGGGAAGAGCTTAATAAAGAGGTTGTTTTGCCTGATTTCAAGGTCATTAATAGTAATAAACCTACAATTTAATAACCTCAGTAATTCCTAACAATCCCTTTTGATAGCAATTAAGACTTTTTTCTTGCTCACCTAACAAACCTGTTAGGCGTCCTAACTCTGCATAGCAAGCAGGATCTTCTTTAATGCTTAAGGATTTTTCTAGATAATTTTTAGCTTTACCTAACAAACCTTCTTGGATGCACAATCTTCCTAAAGTTAATAACAAGACCTCATTAGAAGGATGGGTTGTTAGCCATGTTTCTGCAGTTTTAATTTGCCCTTTAGTATTACTACTTTTTATTAACCCATATGCTTTTATTAAATTAATATTATCAATATTCCAATGACTTAAAGTATCTGATAAATGAATTTTTATAGTTTTTTCTGCTAAATCATAATATTTAAATTGTATTAAATACGTAACATAAATTAAAACGAATTGATTATATTTTTTAATATTTTTTGGTAATTCTTTAAAAAATCGGATCATAGAATCAACTGGTTCTGTAGTTGCAAGTTGCTCTAGCAGCGCTTGATATACTTTAAACTCTAATTGCTGTAAATCAACCGAGTTGTATATTTGATATTTTTTTAAAGTTGGTAACAATTTAATTAACCCTCGCCAATCAGCTAAGGTTTGATATACAGCAGCTAATTGTAATAATAATGGTTTATGGCTTGGGAATTGTTTTTGTAAATTTTTTAATTCAACTAGGCATTTATTATATTCGCCTTGGTTGTAATATAATTCAGATTTCATTAATCCAAATGTAGCTGTTTCATTATTATCCGTAAAGCTTAGCACTCCTAATGAGTCTGCTGCTAATATTTCTGCTTTAATAATATATTTGTGACATCTATCCCAGGCAAATTGTTCTTTTGCAGCTTTAGCCGCTAATAGAAATTTTAACCAACCAAAACGAGAGCTAGCATTAATTCTTAATGCATAACGTTCAGCAATTGACGCATTCCCAGCCATTAATGAGAAAAAAGATTTTTTAGCATACTTAATAGATTTATTAGAGCGTCTATTTTGTAACCAATTATTAAATGCAACACGCAATAACCAACTTTGTAATAAAATAAATACTAGAATAGCAGCTACTATGATCCATGTTGGTATTTCAATTAATAAATTATTATAAGTAAAAGAAACATAATTAGATGATTTTTGTAAAAATAATCCAACGGTTATAGATATTATGGAAATAACAATTAATTTGATCATACTATTTTAATTGATCTTCTAAATTTAAAATTGCTTGTAATAATAAAGAATAGTTTCTGAATTCAACAGAGTCTAACCATGAGATTTGTTGTTTAATTTCTGACATAATTTGTGGAGACCAAAGTCCGGAGCCTAAAATTTTAGTTATGGAAGATAAAGTTTGTTTAAATAAAACGTCATTATTTTGTAAATATGCTAATTTTGCTTGTTCTAAATAAATATGTAGCATTTCTATTTTTAAATAAGATAATTTCTCGTGGTAATCTGGAGTTTGATTAGTATTGTTTGGTATGGCTGTATGGTGGTTAGTTTTGTTATCTTGATTTTCAGGTAATGGATTTACTTTTATTAAATCTAAAAATTTTGCAGCGGTTATATCTATTGTAGGTGTAGGTGGTTGATGTTCAGGCTCAGCAAAAAAATCATCTAATTCCAATCCGCTTTTTTGTAATTTATCTACCAATACTTGTACTTGATCTATTTTGCTCCATACTTCTTGCACACTATAATTGAAGTGTTGTTTGTCAGAGAGATTAGCATGTTCATCTTGCAATTTATATAATATTGGGTGTAAACGGGAATCATTCATTTTAATCAATTTATCAATAGCTTGAGTTAATAAATCTTTAGCTATTGTTTCTTCTTTACCTAAAAACAAATGCATAGCAGCTAGAGTTGCTAATCTTAAAGTGGCGCGCAACTGGTATCCAGATTCGGTAGCTTCTATGGTATCGGTTTGTTTAATATTATTTGATAACGTGGCGAATTGTTGCTGTAAAGTATCAATAGCAGATTGTAACTTTACAGTGCTGGCTAGTGGTTCCAGTGAAGAACTTTTTTGTTGCTGTAAGATATTTTTTTCTAAAGCAGATAGTGAAGACTGTACTATTGTTAATGTATTATGCTCTTTCCAAGAAAAACTGGATAAAATTATTATAATCATACTGATTATCAATATAATAATTTGTTGTATATATTTGATAAAACCACCTATATTAAAAATTTTGCAAAGAATTCATACTTTTAATATTTTTCTTAAAAAATTACCTATGTCTACTATTTCTTGATCTATAAGAGTATGCTGCATTAAATAAGTATTCCATAGTACATTATAATTTAAATTAAGTAGTGTGTCATAAGATTTTTTACCCATGCTTAAATGTACTATTGGATCAAATAAGCCATGTGCCATAAAAATTGGTAGATCTTGGTTAGCGACAGCTCTTTGTTCGGCCAAAAGATTGTTCCATGGTAAGTAACCAGATAAGCAAATAATTCCTCCAAGTGGCAGATTAAATCGCAGTCCAGTATGTAGAGCCATGGCTCCGCCTTGCGAAAAACCGGCTAATACAATGCGTTTGGAATTAACGTTTTGTTCTATTTCTTTTTTGATCAAATTATTAATAATAAGTTGTGACTCTTTAATGCCCTCATGATTGTCATTAGTATCATCGTTGTGGATAAATTCATCGAAATGTTTAATGTTATACCAAGCACGCATTTTCATACCATTGTTTATGGTAATAGGTTTTATTGGAGCGTTGGGAAAAATAAAGCGAATAGAGTGATTATTTGGTAGATTAAATTGATCTATGATTGGTAAAAAGTCGTCTCCTGATGCGCCCAAACCGTGCATCCAAATTATGCTAGCATCGGCTGGTGCTTTAGGAATAATTTCTATTGTATCAGTTATGTTAGTGGTCATGTCACAAAAGTTCCTAGTAATTTTAGTGTATTAAAGTAATACAAACTATTTAGTATATAGGTAGCAGCCGTGAATATACAATAGCAAGATATTTGACTTAATTGTCTGTGCAGCTACAATCAAGTTAGAAGGCTTAAAACAACAAAAACAATAAAAAGCTTATGCAAAGTAAAACTCAAAATAGTCAGGTAAAAGAATTTTTAGAATTGTTTGGTATCTCTTCAGATCCAATTATAGGGATAGATATTGCTTCATCTGCAGTAAAAGTTATGGAGTTAGGCAAACAAAACGATCGTTATGTTATACAAAATTTTGCAATTGAACCGTTGAATGTTGGTGATGTAGTAGAAAAAAATATTAGAAATAAAGAAGCAGTAATAAAGGCTTTAAGTAAAGCTATGGCTAAAACTAAAGTTTCTAGTCGCTTAGGGTGTATCTCTATTCCTAGTTCTGCAGCAATATCAAAAATTATTCAGTTAGAGGAAGGGATCAGTGATAAAGAAATATCTAACGAAATAGAATTGGAAGCTGATCGTTATATTCCTTATGAATTAGATGATGTAAACCTAGATTTTGAGATATTAGGTTCATCAACAATCGGTAATAATTTAATGGATATATTATTAGTTGCTAGTAAAAAAGAAAATGTTAGAACTAGAGTTAACATTTTAGAATCTGTTGGCATGAAAGCTAAGATTGTTGATGTGGAATCTTTATCTTTGGAAAGAGTGTTTAATAAATTAATTGCTAAAGATTTACCAGATGGTGGTAAAAATAAATTGGTAGGATTGTTTGATATAGGGGCTACAAGTGCTAGTTTAAATGTTTTTAATGATTTGCGTTTAATTTATACAAAAGATCAACCATTTGGTGGACAACAATTATTAGATGAAATTCAAAAAAGATATGGATTAACCTTGCAAGAAGCTATTTTAGCTAGAAAATATAATGATTTACCAGACGATTATCAGGTAGATGTTTTAGATCCTTATCGGGCAAAAATTGCACAACAAATAGCTAGAACATGTCAATTATTCTTGTCCTCTTCTGAACACAACAAAATTGATTATATATGTTTAACTGGCGGTACTAGTAATTTATCTGGTTTGGATGATGTAGTTCAGGAACTGTTACATGTAAAAATTATTATAGTTAATCCATTCACAAATTTGTTGGTTGCAGATCATATACCAGCAGAAATTTTAGCTGAAGAATCTCCTGGGCTTTTAAATTGTTGTGGTTTAGCACTTAGGAATTTTAAGGATCCATCATGAGTAACATCAATTTATTACCATGGCGTACAGATAGAACTTTTTATAAAAATAATATTTTTTATGCTACATGTTGTGCCGTAGCTATATTGTCGGTTTTTTTTGTTTTGGTTGTTAATGTATATATGAAGATTTTAATGGTTACCAATAAAAACAGTGTTGATTATTTAAATTCAGAAATTAGTTTATATCAGGGGAAAACCAAAGAAATTAATGGACTTAAAGAGCGCAAAAAATTGTTGTTAACTAGATTGGAAGTTATTAATTCTTTGCAGTCAAAAAGATCACATGTTGTAAATATTTTAGATAAATTAGTTAAATCAGTACCAGACGGTCTTGTGTTAAATCAAATAGAGATGAAAGAAAGTATTTTGACTGTACATGGTAAAAGTGAATCAAATTCGCGGGTTTCGCTGTTTATGCGTAACTTAGAAAAATTGAAATTATTTTCAAATCCTACGTTACAAGAAATAAAAGCACCAGAAAACCAACAAAATGAACATAATATTTCATTTGTCTTAGAAGTTCATGTTATAGGATAAATTTATGAGCGAAAAACATCAAGTTGCCATTTCTGAATTAGAAATACGTGAAATTGGTTTGTGGCCATTGGAATATAGAATTATGGTAATGATTGTTGTGAGTGGAGTGGCAATGTTTTTGTCGTACTGGGTTATATTAAAAGATAATTTTGAACAATTATATTCTTTTACATCTCAACAACAAAAATTGATTGCAACTTTTACTGAAAATTATCAACAATCTTCAAATTTAGATGCCTATAAAAAGCAAATGAAAGATATTCAAAGTACGTTGCAATCTTTGTTACAAAAATTACCTTCAAAAGGAGAAATTCCAATATTACTTGAGGATATATCACAACAGGCAGTATCTTCTGGATTAAGATTTGAATTGATTAAACCAGAAGATCCTGTAGATAAAGGATTTTATGTGGAACAACCAATAAAAATGGTGTTAATTGGTAAATATCATGGTTTTGGAAATTTTGCGGAAGGAATATCTAAATTACCACGAATAGTTACATTGCATGATTTTTCTATTATCAGAAGAAAAGAAAACAGTCCTGTTAAAGATGCTGCTGGTAAAGAGATTCCTGAAACATCTTCTACGTTATCTATGGAAATATATGCTAAAACTTATTGGTATCTAGCTAAGGAGCAGCTGTGATATACAAATTAATCATAATAAGTATAACTAGTTTATTATTAATTTCTTGTGGTATGACAAGCTCTGATGTTAAACAGGTTATTGAAAAAACTAAAAGAGAAAATATTAGTAAAATGGACGAATTACCAAAATTACAAGAATATGAGCAAATTAGTTATGAATCAAGTAAATTAAACGATCCATTTGATATTCCTGTAGTTCAACAAGTTTTTGCTAAAAAACCAGAAGAAATAGAAGCCATTAAAATACAACAAAGAAGACCTGATTATGATCGCCCTAGAGAATATTTAGAAAATTATTCTCTAGATACTTTGGTTATGGTAGGTACTTTAAAGAAACGAGGAGAAATGTGGGCTCTTGTTGTGGATCGATCTGGAATTATTCATAGAGTTAGAGAAGGTAATTATTTAGGGCAAAATTCTGGAAAAATAACAAAAATCACTGAGGATAAAATTGCTCTGGATGAAATAATATCAGATCAACAAGGTGGTTGGGTTACAAGAAATGCCAGTGTAAATGTTAAGCATCAGTAACTATTTAAAGATAATTTGTAATTGTAAAATGGAGAGTAATAAAAATGAAATTAACAAAACAACGATTCTCTAGCAATTGTAAATTATTGAGATGCTGGTCGTTATCTTGGATATTAATGATGGCCATTAATATTTCATTTGCAAATAACAATATTAATAACACAGTAAAATTACAAGATATAACGGTAAAAAATTTATCAGGAGATAATGTTGTTATTACTTTAAAGTTTTCTGATTTACCTAGAATACCAGCTGAGTTTACAATGGATTCTCCACCAGAATTGGTGTTTGATTTTATGGATACGATAAATGATTTACCTAGAAGTAAAATGTTTCAGAAATTATCTCTTAATTTAATAAAAAATATTTCTTTTGCTAACAGTGGTAATAAAGTTCGTATGGTGGTTTCTTTAAATAATAGTGTGCCATATACATCAGAAATAAATGGTAACAATTTAATTTTAACTGTTAAAAACGAAGAATACAAAGCCACTCAAAATCAAACAGATGATTATTCTATTTCGGCATTAGATTTTCATCGTGGTGAGCATGGGGAAGGAAAATTAATTTTAGATGTTAAATCAAACGTTATGAATATAGACGTTACAGAAGAAGATAGTAACATGGTTGTTGAATTTAAAAATGCAACTATATCCAACAATTTGTTGCGTAAATTTGATGTTGGTGATTTTGGTACACCAATAAAAACAATTACCCTGAAACAAACAGATAATAGTGTGTTTGTTACAATTATAGCCAGCGGTGAATATGAAAAAATTTCTTATCATACTGGAGATAAATATATAGTAGAAGCTAGGCCGCAAACAATCCTACAACAACAAATTGAGAAAGCAAGAAAGTTCAAATTTACTGGAGAAAAAATTTCTTTAAACTTCCAAGACATAGAAATAAGAGCAGTATTGCAGTTGTTGGCAGATTTTACAGGTATGAATATTGTGGCAAATGATAGTGTGCAAGGTAATGTAACTTTAAGATTAGATAATATTCCTTGGGATCAAGCTTTAGATTTTATTTTGAAATCTAAAGGATTAGCTAAGCGTGAGTCTGGAAATGTTGTGTTAATTGCACCTTCAGAAGAATTATCTAAATATGAAGAAATTGAATTGTCATCGGTTAAACAATTGGAGGCCTTGTCACCATTAAAAACTGAATTTTTACAAATAAATTATGCTAAAGCCGAAGATGTTGTAAAAATGGTTCAAGGAAGTAGTGGAGGTAAAGATGATAAAAATTCTATGTTATCATCTAGGGGAACAATAAGTGTTGATGCTAGAACCAATACTTTATTAATTAAAGATATTGATGAAAAAATTAGTGACATACGAGATTTAATTAAGACATTAGATATTCCAGTAAAACAAGTGTTAATTGAAGCCTATATTGTTGAGGCTAGTGAAAATTTCCAAGACGCACTTGGTATTAAGTTAAATGGTGCGGCAACTGCTAAGATTGGTAGTCATAGGTTGGGTCTTGGAGCAGCACCTGCTAGTGGAGCAAGCGGATCATCGCCAGCCGCCACAACAGTCGCATCTTCAGGTACAACTGTAAATGTAACTAGTACAGCTAATGCAGCAGCTCCAGCACCAGCCGCCGCTGCGACGCCTACTGCTTCAACAGCTGGCGATGCTGCATGGAATATTGCAACTAGTGGTATAGGCGCAGCTACTGCCGGGAAATTGTTTGATTTTGGCACTAGTGCTGCTGGAGTCATAGGGATAGCATTAAGTAGATTGCCTGGTGGCACTTTGTTAAATATGGAATTAGATGCTGGTGAAGTTGAATCATTAGGAACTGTTATTTCTAAACCAAGAATTTTAACTATGGATAAGCAAGCAGCATCTATAGAATCTGGTACTGATATCCCATACACTACTTCCACTGCCAATAGCGGTAGCAGTACAACATTTCAAAAAGCGGTACTAAAATTACAAGTTACTCCACAAATTACTCCAAACGATCAAATATCTATGGATCTTTCGATTAATAATGATTCTCCAGGAACAGCTACTGCCGGTGCATCCGGGCCGCCTATTAGTACTACTTCTTTAAAAACCAATGTATTAGTAAATAATGGAGAAACAATTATTTTAGGTGGTTTGTTTAAAGATAACCTACAAGATGCAAAAAATAAAATACCATATTTAAGTGATTTACCATTTTTAGGTAAATTATTTCAGAATAAAAAAATAACCAGTGTTAAATCAGAACTTTTAGTATTCATTACTCCAAGAATAATTAAATCTTTAGATAAGGAACAAAGATAAAAATTAAAATTTAAAATAAAATTAT
>CAIJNR010000018.1 GCA_903822055.1 uncultured Francisellaceae bacterium
AGATCATGGTATATTGGATGCATTATATAAACACTCTCAAGTACAAAAAAAGGTTCATGGTCGATTAATTAGGGAAGGTTTAGAAAAAACTTCTGCAAAATCCGGCAATCCAAATGCTGCCGAAGTAATTAGTAAAGTTAATAAACCAAAAATAGATGCTGCTATTGTTTTTGCTTTTTTACTACAACCAATTGTTACTAACTATAAACAACAAGGTTATTCGCAACGACAAATGGTAAAATCTTTAAACGAAGAAGGTTTCACAGCTCCTGAAGGTGGAAAGTGGGTGTTAAGTCAATTACAAAAAGTTTTAGATAGAGTCAAAATCAATGAAGTTGTAATGCAAACAAAATCAATAGTTGAACCATTATTAAATGCTAATTATAGCTCCAACGATATTGCAGAAGAGCTTAACAAACAATCCATCCCTGCCATTAAAAAATCTATCTGGGATGAATCACAAGTAAATAAAATATTATTTCGATTAGAGCAAATTAAAGATATAGAAAATATTAATAAATTTGTTCTTAACTTATTGCCAGTAATTCATGAATTTAAATCAAGAAATTATTCATCCAAACAAATGTTGCAATATTTCGAAAACAATAATATTACTATAAATAATGCTGTTTATAATTAATTTAGGAGACAATATGAAATTAAATGATATAGAAATTAAACAAACACTTGCAAAAATACAACAACATTTAGGTGAAAATACTTTAGCAAATGAGTTAGAAATGATTGTAAAACATCTTCCAACATATACTAAAATCATTAAAACCCATATTGAACAGTTACAAAATGTATTGGCATCAGATAATCATCATAATAAAAATCTAGATAATGTTAATTTATCTCCAACTGTTAAACAATTAATGAATATTTTTGATAAATTACAGCATGATGATTTACAAAAACTAGAAGAATTACATCATACTGCAAATACCTGGCAACCAGAAAGCCCTAATGTAATTAGCAAAAATCTTGTTTCTGAAGCGACATTGTAATGTTTAAATGTCTAAAATTAATGATTTAAAAAAACATATAGTTGGGTGCATCAATAATGCCAATTTAGTCGATTTAATATTAAATTTTTTTCATAAAGAATTTAAAGAACAAGATTATTTACATACCCTACGACAAGAACGATGGAAATTTGGTGTTCATTGTCCTTTCTGTCAATCTGCCAATATTCAAAAACAGCAAAATTCTACCGAATTTCATGCCCAATATTTATGCTTAGATTGTAATGAGGTTTTTGATGATCAAACAGGAACCCCATTAGCTGGAAGTTCTATCCCTCTACAAACTTGGATCCATTGTTGGTATTTGAGTCAATATTGTCATTCACCACAATATATTGCTGACAAACTTAATATCGATATCAATATATTAATTAATATGCTACATGGAATGCAAAACATATTTGCATCCGACACAGTAACAGCAAAATTAAAAAATCTACCAAATTCTATTAATACCAAACTTTATGATAATAAAAAACGCAATGAAGCAGAATCTAAAAAAAATTTATTTTCACAAGGCGATACTAGCAAACAACCAACAGATACAAGAGAATATAGACGCCAAAAAAATAAAAACAAAAATATTAATAAGCCTGATTTTTAGGATCTGTAAAAAATAACTTTTTATTGGCAAACAAAACCGACAAAACAACCCCTACACTAACTGCTACTATTAAATCAACAAATATAGTTAACCCAAAAGTACTAAGTAAAATAAATGTATCATAATATGCAGAGTTTTTAATGGTATTAATAAAATTGCGCATATCACTCATATTATATGCAACAACAAATAAAATAGAGGCTAATACACATAGCGGAATATATTTAGTTAATGGAGCAAAAATACAAACAATTAATACTAATGTTAAAGAATGGATAACAGCAGATATAGGACTATTACCTCCATTGCGAATGTTAGTCATGGTACGTACAATTGCACCGGTTGATGCAAAACCACCAAATAGCGGACAAATTAAATTTGCTAATCCTTGACCAATTAACTCTTGATTAGAATTATGGCTATCCCCAGTTATATTGTCTGCAACAACTGCTGCCAACAATGATTCTATTGCGCCAAGCAATGCAATAGAAAATGCAGGGCCGATTAATTGTAATACCTTATTTAAAGACATTTCTGGAAATCCTAAGTTAGGTAGTTCGCGAGAAATATCCCCAAAAACACTACCAATTGTCGCCACTCCATCAAATTGAAAAATAATTTGGATTAAAGTAACAATAATCATTGCAATAAGAACTGCCGGAATACGTTTAATAAATTTAGGGACTATAAGTAATATAATCAGACTTAAACAAGACAAGCTAACTGTTGATAAATGCAAATTAGGAAAAGCTTTTAATAATTCGAATAATTTTTCATGGAAACATAAATGATGAAGAGGCGATTCTATTTTCAAACCAAAAAAATCTTTCCATTGATTAATAAAAATAATAAACCCTATACCACTTGTAAAACCAACAATTACAGATTTTGGTATAAATTTAATTAAATATCCTACTTTAGTAAATCCCATTAACAATAAAAGAAATCCGGCTAAAATTGTAGCTATTTGTAAACCAGAAACACCATGTCTGCTAACTATACTTGACAAAACAACTATAAATGCCCCAGTAGGACCTGCAACCTGTACTTTAGTACCGCCAAACAATCCAACAACGATACCTGCAATAATTGCTGTGTATATGCCTTGTTCAGGTTTTAAACCAGTTGCTATTGCAAAGGCCATAGATAAAGGTAATGCAATTAATCCCACAACAAACCCAGATATTATATTAGGGATCCAATGTTTTGAGGTAAACAAACCTGATTTATGCGACTCTATTAATGCAATCATAACAATTTCTCAATAGGCATTATAATATTACATACTTTCAAAAAATCCAATAAAAAAATAACTTGCCTGGCAATATAACATAACTCATAATCTCTTGATGTATTTACAATATTTAGCTAGCCATAACATATTTTTTATAATTTTAATAATCTTAGTTGTGTTTGGTTTAATAATTTTTTTTGTTTATTTAAAAAATTTTTTACAAAACAATCTATTAAGTTTATTTGATAGATTTAATCAGATTAATGTACAACATAATCAAAATATTAATCTAGTACAAACAACCTTAAGAGATAACCTATCTAATCAAACAGAAAGTTTAACTAAACAAATGTTAAATATTAGCCATCTTTTAGAAACTAAAGTTGCAACTGGTTTGGAAAAAAATTCAGAAACATTCACTGATATTATAAAACGTCTTGCATTAATTGATCATGCTCAAAAAAATATTACTGATATTTCAAATAATTTAATGGGGCTACAAAAAATTCTCGCTGATAAAAAATCTCGAGGAGCGTTTGGAGAAATTCAATTAAAAAATTTAATAGAAAACATGCTCCCAAGAGAAAATTTTAAATTACAACATACACTGTCTAATGGAACCAGATGTGACGGGATATTATTGTTACCACCACCAACTGATAATATTGCTATTGATGCTAAATTTCCATTAGAGACTTTTCAAAAATCTATAGATTTGTCATTATCAGAATTAGATAGACAAAAGTATGTCCAATTATTTAAACAAAATATAAAAAAACATATTGAAGATATAAGCTGCAAATATATAATCCCTAACGAAACGGCTAACGGTGCAATTATGTTTATTCCAGCAGAAGCTGTGTTTGCAGAAATTCATAATAACCATATTGATCTAGTAGAGTTTTCATACCGTAAAAAAGTATGGATGGTATCCCCAACCACCTTGATGGCTATTTTAACAACAGCAAGTTCGGTACTAAAAGATCATTCTACTAAAAAAAATATTGCAATTATTCAAGAACACTTACGAACATTAGCTCAAGATTTTTCTCGCTTCGATGAACGAATAAATAAACTTGCTAAGCATATAGAACTAAGCTGGCAAGATGCTCAATTATTACAAACTTCAGCTCAAAAGATTTCTAGTAAATTTAATAAAATAGAACAGGTTGATTTAGTAGAGGTGGATTGATTTTTATGAGAAGATAATTTAGATATGACTTTATAGCTTTAGCGATAATTACCAACTGCCTTTTCTAAAGCCTCACCCCTTCAAGTTCAATTATAGTTAACGCTTACCAGGTCCCTCTCCAACAAAAATTGTTGGAGAGGGCGTTCACGAATTTGTCGTTAAATAAACATATAATTGTTAATGAAAATGCTATATACCAATATTTAATTTTTAATTGTTTTTCTCATACA
>CAIJNR010000019.1 GCA_903822055.1 uncultured Francisellaceae bacterium
ATGCCAGTAGACCTGCAAAAGAAACGAAAGTTACATGTAACCTTTGCTGACCCAATTTCATCGGATATGCCAGCAACACCTGCTGGCAACCCAGTAACAGATGATGAAACAAGTCCTGCTACGCCTCCTCCATCTAAAAAACCAGCCACAAATGAAGAAGTTGAGAAGTTTATTGAACTTTTAAAAAACCTAGCAAATGCTCATAAGGACGATGACAAGGATGCAATATCAAAATTATCACAAGAACTACAAAACACAGGTGGCATTAGTGTTAATGATGATCAATTAAAAAATATATTGAACAATTTACCTCAGACCCCAATACCTGGTCTGCAAATTCAAATTCAACCGCCTCTTGATCCAGAAAATCCTAATCATAAAGATATGATCACTCAACTTAAAGAATTTAATGACCGAAACATTAAAGCACTTCATTCGAATGCTACATTAACAACCAAAAGCCCATTAGATGTACTTGGAGAAAAATTCCCAAAAGAACCCACTCAAACACCACCAACAATTCCTAACAGTGGTGATACGACAAAACCAAAAGAAACGCCAGTTAAACCAACAGGTACAAATCCTACCGCTCTGCCTAATCCTAAAGCTCCTCCTCGTCCTGGTGGTCCAGGTAATCATTAGTAAATAAATCTACCCCAAAACATCCTTCAAAAACTTACCAGTAAAAGATCCGCTATTCTCACAATCTTTAACTACATCTTCTGGAGTACCGATAGTCACTATCTCACCACCTTTATCACCGCCTTCTGGCCCCAAATCAATAATCCAATCTGCAGTTTTGATAACATCTAAATTATGTTCAATTACTATAATAGTGTTTCCGTGATCTCTTAAAGTAAATAAAATTTGCAACAATCTCTTAACATCATGAAAATGTAAACCAGTAGTTGGTTCATCTAAAATATATAAAGTTTTACCTGTATCTTTTCTAGACAATTCTTTAGCTAATTTTACTCTTTGTGCTTCACCACCAGATAACGTCGTCGCACTTTGACCTAATTTTATATAACCTAAACCAACTTCCAATAAAGTATCTAATTTCTTTTTTATATGAGGGATTGCAGTAAAAAACAATAATGCTTCTTCAACTGTCATGTTTAAGACTTCATGAATATTTTTACCTTTATAATAAACTTCTAAAGTCTCTCTATTGTATCTAGCACCACCACACACATCACAAATCACATAGACATCAGCTAGAAAATGCATCTCAACTTTAACTAAACCATCCCCACTACACGCCTCGCATCTACCACCCTTTACATTAAAACTAAATCTACCTATTTGGTAACCACGAGTCTTAGCTTCTGGAACTAACGCAAACAGTTCTCTAACATGGGTAAACAAACCAGTATATGTTGCAGGATTAGAACGTGGGGTTCTACCAATTGGATCTTGGCTAATATCTATTACTTTATCTAGAAATTCCAATCCAGTAATAGAGCTGTATTTATCCGCAACACTTGTTGTTGCTCGATTTAATTGTTTAGCTAAAATTGGATACAAAGTGTCATTTATTAAAGTAGATTTACCAGAACCAGATACTCCAGTTACACAAGTAAACAATCCTATCGGAAAACATACAGTTAAATTTTTTAAATTGTTAGCACTAACTCCAGATATAATTAACTGCTGATCAGTATCAAATTTCATTTTTGAACTTGGTATAGTAATAGATTCTAATCCAGATAAATACTTTCCTGTTAATGATTGATGATTTTGCATGATTTGTTCTGGAGTACCACTTGCAATAATAGAACCACCATGCACACCAGCACCTAATCCAACATCTACAACAAAATCAGCTTGAAGAATGGTATTATGATCGTGTTCTACGACAATAACACTATTACCTAAATCTCTTAAATTAGTTAAAGTTTTAATTAATCTTTCGTTATCACGTTGATGCAACCCGATCGATGGCTCATCTAATACATACATAACTCCAACCAAACCAGCACCTATTTGACTCGCTAATCGAATACGTTGAGCTTCGCCTCCAGACAATGTGTCTGCACTACGTTCCAAGGTTAAATACTCCAAACCAACATTAATTAAAAAATTCAATCTAGTTACAATTTCTTTTAAAATTCTTTCTGCAATTTGTAATTTAGCACCTGTAAATTGTAATGCCTCAAAAAAGTTTCTAGCATTATTTATAGACAACCTAACTACTTGTGGTAACGTTGTATCTTGAATATATACATGTCTAGCAACCAAATTTAATCTGCTACCATTACATTCTGTACAAGTTTTTTGACTTAAAAATTTCGCCAACTCTTCTCGTACATAATCAGAATTAGTTTCTAAATAACGTCTTTCAATATTATTAATAACTCCTTCAAAATCTTCGTCATCGCCAGTTAATAATATGTTTTTAATTTTTTTAGTTAAACCTTTATATGGAGCATTTAAATTAAATTTATATGTTTTGGCAAGTTTTTCTAACATACCAAAATGATATTGATGATTACGATCCCAACCACGAATAGCACCAGCAGATAACGATAAATTATCATCCGTAATTAATTTTTCTGGATCCATAAATTGCTTAACACCTAAACCATCGCATACTGTACAGGCTCCTTGAGGACTATTAAAAGAAAACTGTCTAGGCTCTAGTTCTTTAATACTATATCCACATTTCTTACAAGCAAATTTACTAGAAAACTCTATTTCTCTTTGCACCTTATCTTGTTCATCAAATAATGCAGCAATTACTAAACCATCTGTTAAATGTAGGGCTACAGATAAAGAATCAGCTAATCTAGTTTTATAATCAGGTTGGATTGTCAATCGATCGACTACAACGTCTATATCATGCTTTTTATGAAAATCTAATTTCGGCAATAGATCTGAATCTAAATTAAAAATGAAACCATTGATTCTTACTCTAATAAAGCCTTGTTCTCGTAACACTTCTAGTTGCTTGTTATATTCACCTTTTTTTGCTTGTACGATAGGAGCCAATAGCATTAATTTTGTGTTAAGCGGTAATGCTAATAGTTGATCAACCATTTGGCTAATAGTTTGTGCATCTAATTGAGTGTTATGCTGAGGGCACCGTGGTTCTCCTACTTTAGAAAATAGTAAACGCAAATAATCATAAATTTCGGTAATGGTACCAACCGTAGAACGAGGGTTATGAGAGGTTGACTTTTGCTCAATAGAAATAGCTGGCGACAATCCTTCGATGCTATCCACATCTGGTTTTTCCATAACTGACAAAAATTGCCTAGCATAAGTGGACAAGGACTCCACATATCGACGTTGTCCCTCTGCATACAGCGTATCAAACGCTAAAGAAGATTTACCAGAACCAGACAAACCAGTTATTACAACTAACTGATCTCTGGGAATTTCTAAATCAATATTTTTTAAATTATGAGTTCTCGCGCCTTTAATCGATATAAACTTCATGGTTTTTACTACGCCTTTAATATTTTCACCTACATTTCTTGAACTTGATTATATATCAATAGCAAATTTGAACAAAATTATGTATTGTATTTTTCTGCAGTTTGTTAATAATTTCTATATTCAATATTAAAACAATAGGTAGGGGTACAATCATGTCTAAAGGTATTAATAAAGTTATCTTAATTGGAAATTTAGGAGCAGATCCAGAAATTCGTTACATGCCTAATGGAAGTGCTGTTGCCAATATAAGTGTTGCAACAAATGATTCTTGGAAAGACAAACAAACTGGAGAATTACAAGAACGCACAGAATGGCACAAAGTATCGCTATTCGACAAACTTGCACAAATTGTTGGTGAATACTTAAAAAAAGGTTCAAAAGTTTATATAGAAGGATCTATTCGTACTAGAAAATGGCAAGATCAGTCTGGTAATGATCGCTACACGACCGAAATTATAGCCAATAGTATGCAGATGCTAGATTCTAAAGAATTTAAACCAAACACTAATAATTTTGCAAATAATAGTAATAATATCGGCATGAATTCCAGCGCTAAAAATACCGAAAACATGCAAGAAACAATGACAGAAAACGATGACATTCCGTTTTAATAAAACTAATAAAGCAACTACTAAACGACTAACTATAGACACTAATAGCAGTTTAGTTGTTGAAGCAGAATATGTTTATTCCCCTAATTATGACTTACGTCCTGATGATACTGAAATAAATTTATTAGTAATTCATGGCATAAGTTTACCTCCGGGGGAATTCTCTACTAAATCAGAAAAATATATAACTAATTTATTTACTAATACTTTAGATCCAACCGAACATCCGTATTTTCAAGAAATTTACCAACTTAAAGTATCTTGCCATTGTTTAATTAAAAGAGATGGTAAATTAATCCAGTATGTGCCATTTAGATATAGAGCTTGGCATGCAGGCGAATCATGTTTTAACGGAAAAGAAAAATGTAACGATTTTTCTATCGGCATAGAACTAGAAGGAACCGATGATATTGCCTATACGAAAGAACAATACCAAGTATTGCTTACCTTAATTAATGCTATTCGAAAAATATACAGAAAAATCCCACTCAATAATATAGTTGGGCATTGTCATATAGCACCAAACCGTAAAACAGATCCTGGTAATTCATTCGATTGGGAATGGGTATCTAATAATTTCACATAAAGCTAGGTAATATACCAAAAAATCTAATCTTTGCTATACTTAAAAATCATCACTAATAACTATCGGAG
The DNA here is from genome assembly GCA_903822055.1 of uncultured Francisellaceae bacterium. Classification (GTDB taxonomy): domain Bacteria; phylum Pseudomonadota; class Gammaproteobacteria; order UBA6186; family Azoamicaceae; genus UBA6186. Next base: position 4,707 of record CAIJNR010000019.1, read on the forward strand.
ATTAACAATGCAACCGATAACACTAGAACAAGTTTCAATACAACCTATAAATACAGTTACAGCACAACCAACAAGCCAGATTGACCCAATATTATACGAGCAATGCAGGATTTTAATAAATAACGATTTTAAAAATGAAATTGAAAATTCTATTAATGCTCGTCTAAAATGGCAAAAATTAAATAAGGTACTAGATGTAGCCTCGCATATCTTTCAGGGTACTACAACAATTTTAGCTTTTATCTCAGCAGCTACTAAATTTTCAGATCTTAGCATATTAGCTGGATGTACTGGCGTTTGTGCTGGTATATCTATGTCATATAGCCAATATTGTAAAACCCAATATAAAAACTTAACAATAACAGTTGAAAAAATGAGTCATACTATTAATTTACCAAATATTTTACCTGACAATAGCTTAGAGATGAATAATGCGGATAATCGACGCCCACACAATCTGCCAATAAGACAACCACGGCCCATATTAACATCATATAATAACTCGACAAACAATATCCCTATAACATCATGCTTAGAAATACCTAGTCTAACGACAACAACAACATCTACCCCAGTTAATACTATAGCTCCCACCCCATCACCAGCATAATAAAGATCATGTAGAATGAATTTACCAACGATTTTGGAGAAGATACGATTATTTTTTATGATTTTTTATGATCAAGATAGCACTCTTTATAATTGGTGGATAGCATGATAACGATAGATTTACTCAAAAATCATTCTGATAATATTTGGCAGTTTGTCAAAATATTACATGATAGTCTTGGAAAGTGGACTCCTGCTACACTTACTGAGGTAGAAGTTTGGTTGACCGAGTGGTTAAATGAGAATATACCACTTGCATATGTAGCATTAGATGGAAATGTGCCGGTTGGAATATGTTCTTTACAGTTTAACGATGGGATACGTGCAGATTTAATGCCATGGTTGGGGGATCTTTGTGTCGTTGAAGCTTATCAAAATCAAGGAATTGGGGAGATGCTTATCGATGCAATAACAGCTAAAGCTAGAGAGCTAGGTTTTAATAAATTATATCTCATCGCTCCTGACAGAACAATCCCAGAATATTATGAACGTTTAGGTTGGAAAAAATTAGACATGGATGAGTATAATGGCCACCCTGTAACATTGATGCATATTGAATTATGATTGTCATTCCAATGTGATAATGATCTAAGAATTAAGAATTTTGGGTGGATAACACATAAGGAGTGGTTAATACGACAGGAAGCAAGGCTAAACAAGACAATACGCTACATACTAATAAAATAACAAAATACCAAGTCCAACTATAATCTATCAACAAACCGAGTGGGTAACCAGCAACCGCAGCTCCAATACAACCCCACCAACTTACAAAACCATTGGCACTACATGCCGCCTTTTTATCTACATATTCAGCAGCTGCCAATCCAATTAACATCTGTGGGCCAAATACAAAAAATCCTATTAAGCCTATTAAAACAAAATCCATTAAATGATTATTCCAAGTAAATTGCCAAAACAACCATAGGCTAAGAGCTAAACAAATACTAAAAATCATGATACAAGATACTCGTTTACCAACAAACACCTTATCTGTTACCCACCCAGCGAATAACATTCCAATTAATCCACCCATTTCAAACCATACAATACTCGCGCCAGCTGTTACTAAACTGTAACCACGTACACCTACTAAAAAAGGTACTGTCCAATCATTCATAGCTGTTCTTACAACATAAACAAAAAAACAACTAACAGCCATTATTAACACTAAATGATTACTAAATACATGTTCTATTAAAATTTGTTTAGCTGATAGGCTCGTTTCAGCAGAATCTGATGGAAGTTCATATTTTTCAACTTCTTCATTATTTATAGCTGGATTACTAAATGCTTTATATTTTTCAATTGGCGGTAAACCAAGACTACGTGGCACATCTCTTAGCCTATTAATTAATAATAAACCAGCTATTATACACATCCAACCAGGAATAAACATTGCATAACGCCATCCCAAACTTTGAGCATAATATCCAGCTATAAGCGGAATAATAGCTCCTCCAACGTTATGCGATGTACTGCAAATACTCCACCACATACCTCGCTCTTCTTTGCTATACCAATATGTTAATTGTTTAGTAATCGGTGGCCAACCCCATCCCTGAAACCAACCGTTTAACCCCCAAAAAATTGCAAAACATATAAGTGAACTAGACAATCCAAATAAAATATTAAAAACCCCAGTAAGCATTAATCCAACTGCCATAAAATATCTTGGATTAGCTCGATCTGATAAAATACCGCTGACAAATTTACTAGCTCCGTAAGTAACATATAAAATAGTACTTAATAAACCTAATTCACTATAAGAAAAGCCTAAGTCAGTAACTAATTGAGGAATAATAAAAGTAAAGCTTTTGCGGGTAAAATAAAACAATACATACCCTATATACATAGAGTAAAAAATTCTAATACGCCAATATTTGTATTTTTTAGCAATCAATTGCTGATCCTGCAACTCGTCCTTTAAAACAGCAGGCTTCAAAAATTTAAATATTGTTCTTAGTTTCATGCAGCAAATTTTGGTACTTATACAAAAAAATGTCAATAAAAACTTGATTTATTCTAGCAATCAAATCATTAACTAACTAATGTAGATTTTCTAAATTTACTATATTGATCCATTAAACCGACCATAGAGCCTTTTAATAAATTATGATCAGCTAATGGATTATTTAATTGCATTAATATTTGATTCGCTAACTTCTTGCCTAACTCAACTCCCCATTGATCAAACGAATTAATGTTCCACATGACACCTTGTACAAAAGTTTTATGTTCATACAATGCAATTAACGCTCCTAACATCTCTGGAGTTAATTCCGGAAATAATATTGTACTACTAGGACGACTACCCTCACATTGTTTAAAGTTTTCTAATTCAGCTTCTTGTTCTAATTCTTGTAACTTTGCGTTAACTACATGAACAGTACCTTGCATCAAAGCTTGACTTTGTGCTAAACAATTGGCAACTAAAAATTCTCTATTATTAGCTGCCACTAAAAAATCTACCGGAATAATTTGACTGCCCTGATGCAGCATTTGCATAAATGAATGCTGAGAATTACAACCAACTCCACCCCAAACAACCTCAGCAGAATCATAATCTATCTTATTACTTTGTAAATCAATTGTTTTACCATTGCTTTCCATAGATAGCTGTTGTAAATAAGCTGGAAATTGTTCTAATGCATCTAAATATGGTATGAGTGCTAAAGATTTATATTGCATAAAATTTATATTCCAAACACTTATTAATCCCATAAGTATTGGGATGTTTTTGGAAAATTCGGTATTTTTAAAATGCTCATCTACTAAGTAAGCACCATGTAAAAATTTCTTAAAATTTTGCATACCTAACTTAATAACAATTGGTAGCCCAACTGCCGACCAGACAGAATAACGTCCACCAACAAAATCCCAAAATGGGAAAACATTTTCTAAAACAACACCAAATCCTATTGCTTTAGGAATATTAGAAGTAACCGCAAATATTTTTTTTTGATAATTTTCAAAAGATAATTTTTCTTTGAACCAATCAAAAATTATTTTAGTATTTAACAATGTTTCGGCTGTTGTAAAGCTTTTGGAACTAATGATTACAATAGTTTCTGCTGGATTTAATTTGTTTAAAATAAGATCTATAGTTTCTTGATCGGTGTTAGCTATAAAATGAAATTTTATATTTTTAGCAGACTCGTGGGTATATTGATCTAAAGCCTGACAAACCATCATCGGACCTAAATAAGAACCACCAATTCCCAAACATAAAACATTTTTACAGTTGCTTTTATACAAATTTTCAGTAAAACTTTCCATCTTTTGTAAAACGGCTGCGATGTCGCCTGTTGAATTAGGATCACGCAATGCTGTGTGCCAAGCTTTTTTGTTTTCCGTAATATTAATTTTTTCGCCATTAAACAAATCTTGAATTTTATTATCTAATCCACAATGTTTTGCAGCGTTACACAAAATATTAATAACTTCTAAATCTATATGCTGTTTAGAAAAATCAACTAATAAATTTAAATTGTTGATATTATTAAAATTAAAAGAAAATTTTTCAAACCTATTTTGATCTTCTAAAAACAATTGTGGTATTTTAATTTGTTTAATTAATTGTTGTTTATTTAATAATTTTTGCCAAAATTGGCTGTTTCTAAAATTATTATTTGGATTGTTAGATTTTTTGATCATTACCATAAATTAAAGTGGGCCTATCATGTTCATTTTATATTTTCTATAACCTTCTTCATATTAAAAAATGGCTTAAATTGTATCATTGCGAGATTGAAGTTCATAAAATATAGCTAGCAGGCACGCACAGCTACAAGGGATCGTAAATATATGTGTTACTTGCGAGATTATATTAAAA
>CAIJNR010000020.1 GCA_903822055.1 uncultured Francisellaceae bacterium
AAAAATATCATTCCCACACAAAAATAAGTAATGCTATTAGTGTATCAATACTATTGTTAATAATTATAATAATCTATAACGTATTTAATTATAACAAAAATTCTATTATTCAAGAAACTAAAATTGTAGAATGCAAGCCTGCCATCCTAGGTTCTATTAAGCAAACTATTCGTTTAGTTGGCACTATTAAGGCTAAAAAATCCACTGTCTTCACTGCAAAAGTCATTGGAACAGTAGAACAAATAGCAGATGCAGGAATTCAGGTTGAAAAGGGCGAATTAATTGCAAAACTAGAAAATGCCGATTTAGAATACTCTGTACAATTATCCGAAGATTCCGCTAAAATTGCCAAAGAACAATATGATCGAACTTTAATTCTTGGCAAATCTAATGCTATCAGCAAGAAAAGTATGGACGAAGCAAAAGCACAATGGATCACAGCTCAAAAAGCTCTTGCTACTGCTAAATTAGAACTAGATAAAACTAAATTTATGGCTCCATTTTCAGGAACTGTCGGAGCATATAAAGTTCGCGATGGATCACAAGTAACTCAAGGTGAACAAATTGTAACTCTTTTTGATCCAAGTAAAATAATCGTAGAATTTGACATTCCAGCTACCGTGCTAAATAAAATTCATAGCGGCCAAAAAGTTATAATTGACAATAAAACCCTACATATAGAACATGTTCAAAAAATGGTCGATCCAAATACCAACATGTCTCCAGCTATTGTTGATTATCCTTGCGAAAATTGTTTTATCGGAGAAAATATTGACGTCGATTTAGTAATTGAAGAAAAAAATAATATATTAGTAGTTCCTACAAGTGCAGTATTTTTAAAAAATGGCACATCTTCTGTTTATACCGTAGAAGATAATATGACAATTTTAAAACCAGTCACTACTGGTTTACAAGAACAGCGACAAATAGAAATTGTTGATGGCATTAAAGAACATGATTTAATTATAATTCGTGGGCAATCGCGCCTTTATCCATTTAGTAAAGTTAAAATTTTTCAGGATGACAACCAAAAAACCACTAATGAACAACTATAACCCATGAAAATTACAGCTTTTTTTATAAAACACCCAGTTTCTAGCCTAGTTTTAAATAGCATGATCATGATAATTGGCTTGTTATGCTTAAATACCATTAATTTACGCGAATATCCTAATATTGATTTACCCATTTTAACTATAATGACTAATTACCCAAATGCTAGTGCCGAATTAACAGAATATGCCGTTACTAACCCATTAGAAGACCAATTGGCAAGTATCGAAGGGTTAGAATCAATAACTTCTCAATCTAATAATGGCAGCTCAACTATACAATTAAATTTTATTGAAGGCATATCGATGGATAGGGCATTAATAGCTGCTAGAGATGCCATATCTCTTGCTAAGTTATATTTACCTAAAGAAGTCTCGGAACCAATAATTCAACGTCAAATTAAAAATAACGGCATACCGTTTATGTGGATAGCAATCACAGCTCCAGATTTAAGTCTTGGAGAAATCACTCATTACGCACACTTATATTTAAAAAATGCTTTCCGTAGTTTGAAAGGAGTAGCTACTGCTGAAATTTGGGGAACGCCTTTTACTATGGCAATCACACTCGATACAAAAAAAATGTTTGCCTTAGGAATTAATGCTGACGATGTATATAATGCTTTAGAAAAACGTAACATATCCCTACCGGTTGGCAAATTTAAAAACACCATACCAACCACTTTAAATTTACATTTATCTAAAATTAGTGATTTTGAAGACGTTTTTATTCAAGATAACAATAAAAATACAGTATTTTTAAAATCAATAGCTGACATAAAATTAAAATCAGATAATAAAAATTTTCGCATTCACATTAATGGGCAACCAGGTATAGGTATAGCTATTTCCCCATCTACAGATGCTAACCCATTAGATGTCTCTAAAGCGGTGCGTAAACAAATTGATAATTTAAAAACAAATTCATCAACGCCTTTAAATATTGAGCTTATTTTAGATCAATCTGATTTTATTACTGCTTCTTTAAAAAACATTCAATCTTCTATCATAGAAGCAGTTTGGTTGGTTTTAATTGTAGTGTTATTATTTTTAAGAGATTTAAGATCAACCATAATCCCACTAGTAACTATTCCTATTTCTTTACTAGGATCGGCTATTTTACTGAAAATTTTTGGTTTCTCTCTAAACACTATTACATTACTAGCTATGGTATTAGCCATAGGTTTAGTAGTAGATGATGCTATTGTGGTTTTAGAAAACATTAAAAGATATATGGATAATGGCTTAAAACCGCTAGATGCTGCGCTTGCTGGTAGTTACGAAATTGGTTTTGCAATTGTTGCCATGACATTAACTCTTAGCGCTGTGTATGCACCAATTGCTTTTATCGAAGGTTCTCTCGGAAAGTTATTTATCGAATTTGCCGTAGCTTTAGCTGGTAGCGTGATAATCTCTGGCATTGTAGCTTTAACTTTATCACCACTTATGTGTAGCAAAATTTTACGTTCTAAAGAACATACTAAAAATTATTTGCCATTTTCATCTAAAATAGAAATAATCTGGCAAAATTTAGAAATTTTTTATACCAAAAATTTAAATAAAGTTTTTTCATATCAAAAATATACCGTTGTTATAGCAATTTTTTTATGCATTGCATCTGTTTGTTTATTTAAATTACTACCACACGAGACAGCACCAAAAGAAGATCGCGGTATTATGGGAGCTTATACTCCTTCCACTCCTGGCCAAGATATAGATAATCTAGAAAAACACGCCACCGATATAGAGCATCTTTTTCGAAATAGCAATATACCAGAAGCTGCTAACGAATTAACGTTTATTGGCTCTTGGGGAGCTAGTGTTGTTTTACCTTTTAAAAATCATAGTGACCGTAATCGTTCTCCAAGGTATGTAGTTGATAAATTACAAAGAAAATTACAATCTTTCCCATCATTTGATGTTTATGGATGGAGTATAGATTCAGGTTTACCAGGAGTGGAACATTCTAACAGCGGTTCTGATTTACAACTTGGGATCTCTACTATCAATGATTACCGCTCATTGCTTAATTCAATTACTGCATTACGTAAAACTATAGAAGATAAAAAGTTATTTAATTCTGTATATCATGATTTAGATTTAGATTCTCCTGGTTATAAAATCAATTTAGATCAAAACACTATGACTCGTCTTAATATATCTCCGCTACAAGTTGCTAAAACTATAGAAATGTTTTTTAGTGGTCAAAGTTCTTTATTATTTGAAAAAGATAATATTAAATATCCAATTACTTTAGAAGGCAGCAGCAGCCCATGGACATTAAATGAACTTTATATTACCAACAGTAAAAATAATCACATTTCCTTAGGCACATTTGCCAATATAGAACCAACAGCAATATCCAATCAACTTAACCACTATAATCAAATGCGCACAGCAACTTTGTTTGCTCAATTAAAACCTAATCAAAATATCAATTCAGCAACGCAAGATTTATTAAATATCGCACACGATACATTACCAAAAAATGTAAAAATAGAATTGCAAGGATTTGCAAAAGCATATCAAAAATCCTCCTATACTATGTTGTTGCTATTTGGTATGGCATTAGTATTTATTTATGCTATTTTAGCTGTGCAATTTGAAAATTTTTTAGATCCAATAATTATTATGTTGACCATTCCACTTGCTAGCTTCGGCGCAATATTTACTGGGTGGATTTGTGGGCAATCTATTAACATTTACACTCAAATTGGTTTAATTACCCTAATAGGTTTAATTACTAAGCATGGAATTTTAATGGTAGAATTTGCTAATCAAAAATACTCTGAGCTTGTATTAAACCATTCAAATCAAAGAGACCTAACACACCAAAAATTAGATTTATTACAAAATGCTATAAAAATTTCTGCCTTAATTCGTTTGCGTCCCATTTTAATGACAACAAGCGCTATGTTGTTAGGTGCGCTACCGTTAATCATAGATAAAGGAGCTGGATTCGAAGCCAGACGCGCTATTGGCATAGTATTAGTTGGAGGATTATTCTTTGGCACTATTTTTACTTTATTTATATTACCGCAATTTTATTATTTAATTAAAAAAACAATTATTGTAACTCAAACACACAAATAGCATGTAAATGTTTTTGCAATTAAAATTTTTCTTCTATCCAGTAGGCCTTAACATTGGAACAATCAGCGGCCGATGGACGCACTCTCGATAACACTTGGCCAATTCTTCATGTGAATTAGCAATTACTTTAAATATGCTTGACAATTCATCGTGAAATATTGCATTATTGTTCTCTTGTTTATCTGGGATACTAGAAAAATCTTTTGGTAATTTTGTATCCAACATAGATGCCAACTTATCTATAAACAGTACGAATTCTTGTTGATTTTTAATGTCCCTATTTAAGCCACTTATATGAGCACATTTACCATAAAGGCTAATTCGCTCCTTAATTGACATTTCTTCAAATTCTGCAGCGCGAGAATAACAATTAATTGCCTGCATATAATAAAAACTATCTAGATCCATCATTTTTGCACTAGCATTTCCTCTGAGAATTAACATGTTTTTATCTTCTTTTATAGCTGCAAAAGGTAGATCAACAGCTTCCTCTTCTGCAGTACTTAACTCAAGGCTATGGCCAATAGTAGTATTGTACCATCTTATACTCACTTTAGATGTCAACGTTGATTGCAAACTTTTTTTAAAGAATAAATTGCATTTTGAAAAGATCAACATATATCACTCCAATCTATTTAATTATAAACTTTAATTTTTTTGTGTAATAAATCAATATCACACCAAGATATTATGTCTACATTAGTTCGTTCTTGATTTAAAGTTCCAGCATATATAATACTAGGTTTCATGCCTTTTGAAGAAACAATTTGTTGCCAAGAAGAAAAATATTTATATGAATTTGAATATATTGTTCTTCCAGATTTAATTTCTATTGGAAACAATAAATCATGATTTTCTATTATACAATCAATTTCGTTTCCAATTTGATCACGCCAGTAATAACAATTATTTGATCTGCCAGAATTAAAGCGATATTTTAATAAATCACAGATTATCAAATTTTCAAACAAGCCACCGCGTAAAAAATGTGAATTTATTTGTTCTTTTGCTTCGATATTTAATAATGAACAAGCAACACCAGGATCAATAAAATATAATTTTGGAGCTTTAATTAAGCGTTTGTTAAAATTATTATAATATGGTTGTAACATAAATATAACATAACTAGTTTCTAATACAGATAACCAAGCTTTTGCAGTTTTTGCATCTATACCACAATCTCTACCTAATTCAGTAGTGTTTAATGGTTGCCCTATTCTTCCAGCACATAATTTTATAAAGTGTTGGAAAGTAGCCAGATCCGTAATATTTTTAATTTGCCGTACATCACGTTCTATGTATGTGTAAAGATAATTACTATACCAGTCTAATGGGTTAATTGATTCTGCATATAATTTTGGGTAACATCCAGTAAATATAAATGACTCAACATTATCAGGTAACATATTACTTGCAGTTAATTCTTCAATAGATAATGGTAATAATTTAAAAATTGCTGTTCGACCAGAAAGTGTTTGGGTAACCTTTTCATTAAGTAATATATTTTGAGATCCGGTTAAAATAAACTTACCTATACAAGATTCTTCATCCACTGTAGTTTGTAAATAGGATAATAAATCTGGGACATTTTGCACTTCATCTAAAATCATTCCTATTTTATTTTTATGTTGAGCTATAAATCCTCGTGGATCATTTTGTGCAAATTCTCTATTATCAATATTTTCTAAACTTACATATTGATGTTGATCGAAGATCTTTTTAGCCAGCGTTGTCTTTCCGGACTGACGAGGACCAAAAATAGATATAATTGGATATTCCTTTGCAGCTTGGAGAATTTTAGGGGTTATTGTTCTATTGATGTACATATTGACAATTATGGAATTTGATTCCCGATCTGTCAACATCCTCCACCATAACTAAGTTGTTTAACTTCTAAGGCGGCAGGTTTCCTGGTATCTTAGTGTCTACTCAGCTTCTCCCCTGTTTGTTGCATAGTGCATTAATTGTTCATTTTTCAAGCTCATCAATAAGGTACCATAATTTGGTAATAGTTGAATTTCTTGCTCTAAATGATGCAAAAGTATCTTGTTTTTTATCATCTATAATGTGGCTTGCAAATGTAATAGTGCGATCACCTTTTTCGATCCAACCTATAAACCATCCATGTTGAAAATCTGTTTTTAGTCCATTTTTATCTTGGTGCTTTCCATTACCTGTTTTACCATAAAGCTTCCATCCACCAGGTAGTTCCTGTATAAACATAATTTTTTTAGTCATATCATATGCTGTGCTACTTATAGGAAACCCATGATTTATAAATTTTTGAATAAATTCTGTTTGCTCTATGGGCGAAATCTGCAATGAGCTTGAAATCCAGCTACTGGAAAGAGCATTGTCGCCTTTAATCTCTTTATTTCCATAGTTAAATTTTTGAACATAATCTTGAAACTTTTTTATTCCAAGTGTTGCAGTTAATACTCTTGAATACCAAAGACAGCTATCTCTCATCCATGTTCTTGGAGTATGCGGTCTTTTGCATATATTTATAAAATAATCATAACCTTCTTTACATGACCATTCTGGATTATTTTCATCTTGCAATATGTTAGAATCAAAACCCATCATACTCAGTACAATTTTAAAAGTAGATTCAGGGGCATAACGTGCCTTACAATTACCTTCTTGCCTTAGGACTTTACCGTTTTCTTTTACTATAAAACAAATAGCCTCATCCTTTTCATGAGCATATGACAAAGTAGTTGATAGCAATAAAAGCATTGTAATTAGTATGTTTTTCATAGAACACTTAACAATTTAATATTCATTAATAATAATTAAACCCGCCAATCTATAGGTTTCTCGCCTATTTGTTGTAATAACGCATTGGTTTTAGAAAAATGCTTACATCCTAAAAAACCACGAGTTGCAGATAATGGTGATGGATGAGCCGCTTTTAATACTAAATGTTTATTAGGATCTATAAACTCGCATTTTTTTTGAGCATAATTACCCCACAATAAAAAAATTATTTTATTAGGCTGCATGCTTAACACATCAATAACTTTGTCGGTAAATTTTTCCCAACCTTTATTCTGGTGGGAACCTGCTATGCCGGACTGTACGGTTAATGTACTATTTAATAACAATACACCTTGCTTAGCCCAGTTTATTAAACATCCATGTTTAGCTGGAGTAATATTTAAATCATTGTATAATTCTTTATAAATATTTAATAACGATGGCGGCACCGCAACATCAGGTAATACCGAAAAACACAAACCATGAGCTTGATTAGGTCCATGGTATGGATCTTGCCCTACAATCACTACTTTTACTTTATCTAGCGGAGTTAATGCAAAAGCATTAAAAATATCAGAACTTTTTGGATAAATTATTTTATTAGTTCTTTTTTGTTCAACTAAAAACTTTTTTAATTCTTGCATATACGGTTCAGAAAATTCTGTTAATAACGGCTTTTTCCAACTCGATTCTAATGCTACCCTATCCATATGCAAAATATTAAAGAATTATTAGACTTATGTCAAAACATAGCTGGCATGACTATTGCTGAACTCTCAGGTTCTTTAAAAATGTCATGCCCCCAATCATTAAATAATAATAAAGGTTGGCTTGGACAATTATTAGAACAATATTTGGGAGCAACTAGCGGCAATTTACCAATTGCTGATTTCCCTAATCTAGGAATAGAGTTAAAAACAATACCTATTAACCCAAAAACGTTATGCCCCATAGAATCCACATATATATGTATGGCTCCATTAAACCAACCAAACATCTCATGGGAACAATCTGTAGTAAAACTTAAATTATCTAAAGTATTATGGGTCCCGATTGAATCGTTACCCAATTTAAATTTAGCTAACAGACGTGTTGGGAAATCATTCTTATGGCAACCAAGCCAACAACAAGCTATCATTTTACAAAATGATTGGCAGGAGTTAACAGAAATGCTGCAATTAGGTAATATTCAACTACTATCTGCTAAATACGGACGTTATTTACAAATTCGTCCTAAAGCTGCTAATTGCAAAAGCAATTTGGTTGAATACATAACAAGAGAAGGAGAATGCATTAAAACAGTAAATAGAGGATTTTATTTAAGAACCAGCTTTACTAAACAAATTTTAACTGAAAATTTTTTTATTTAATATTAAAACTAAATAATTATGGATATTCACAATTTTTATTTAATAACAGCAATTATATTTAGTTCTCTTTTAGCTTGGGGCATAGGAGCGAACGATGTTTCTAATGCTATGGGGACAGCTGTTGGTTCAAAATCTATATCTATAAAACAAGCAATCTTTATAGCTGCTGTTTTTGAATTTTTAGGTGCACTATTAGCTGGAAGCGAAGTTACTAATACTATTCGTGAAAAAATTATTATTTTATCGAATAATCCTGACGAAGCAATTAATGTCCTGAACAATCATATACTAGCTATCGGCATGTTAGCATCTTTAGCATCAGCCGCCACCTGGTTGATTATTGCTAGCTATTTTGGTTGGCCTATTTCTACAACACATACCATAGTAGGAGCAATAGTTGGGATCGGTGCATCTCAACTTGGGATTGATTATATTAATATTAATTATATTGCTTATATTGTACTTGGATGGATTTTATCACCATTGTTGGGTGGAATAGTAGCCTATGTAATTTTTTTCTCAATTCAAGCATTTATTTTTAGCAAAGCTAAGCCATTAGAAGCTGCCAAACAATCTATGGTATATTATGTCTTTATAACTATCTTGGTTATTGCTATCTTAACTGGCAGCAAGTTATACCACATAGGAATTTATTTATCATTTGTTGAAAACATTTGTTACTCTGCAATTTTTAGTATGTTAATTGCTATTATTTGTCAATTTTATATTAAGCGATTAAATTTAGATCCAAAAGCTGACATATTATTCCACTTTACTAATGTAGAAAAAATTTTTTCTATATTAACAGTATTTACAGCGTGCGCTATGGCGTTTGCGCATGGATCTAACGATGTAGCTAATGCTATAGGACCAGCAGCAACTGTTGTACATATTGTACATAAAACAACCTCCAACACTACAATACCAATTTGGTTACTCATCCTTGGAGCCAGCAGTATCGTGGTCGGATTAGCAACTTACGGATATAAAGTAATCGCAACAATTGGCAACAATATTACTGAACTAACCCCAAGTCGTGCATTTGCCGTATCATTAGCAACCGCTTCTATTGTGTTGTTAGCATCCAGCTCTGGACTACCAATTTCTACTACTCACACTTTGGTTGGAGGTATCCTAGGAATTGGGTTAGCACGCGGCATTCATGCTCTAAATTTAAATGTTATAAAAGGTATCTTTGCATCGTGGATAATGACTGTACCAATCGGTGCTTTGTTGGCAATTATATTTTTTTATATAATCTTAAATATTACCAAATTATTCTTGCATTAGTTTTTAAAAATTAAAACAATCATTTATATTTCATCTAATTAAAAAAGCCATAGACAATAGCCCCCTAAATAACATAATATTTTATGAATTTAAAAAGCATAACTATAAAGCATGGCCATTAGGAGTATATTGCAATGATATTAGACGGTTTAAATGCAACATTTGTAACTTTGTTGGAAGCAAATGTAGAAGATCCAGGTTTTGAAGTTCGTGAAGATAAAGAAAATTTTGCTATTATAACATCTAGCAGTAATGTGCAGAAGCTTTCAGAAAAGCTTGAAAATATATTTAAATCTCACTGGAATACCGCTAGACATATTCCATTTAAGTTGAATCATTCTAATAATCAAAATAATACTAACCAGAATACAACGCCATTTCCACAAGTAAAACATCCTTTGTTAAGCATATCAGATATACAACAAGAAATAGCACAACACGGTACTAAACAAATAATAGAGAAGCTTTTTAGCAAAGAAATATTAGACAGCACCGGTATTCCACCTGAATGGCAAGAAACTCAAAGCCAAAACAACCATCAATCTGTTTATTATTATGCTTGCAAAAACAGGCTGGAAATACCCCTAAGAAGTAGTCAAATTGATGCTTACAAGCATATTTTATCTCATGCAACTTGGGAAGATTTATATTTAACTTTAGCTACTAACAATAGCCAACCTCTTACCGATAAAAACATGGATTCTAATGAAGTTGGTACTGGACCACTTAGTTCCCATTTAGAAAAATTATTTTTTATCAGAAAAGAAAGTGGAAAATCAGTTGTATATTTTGACTGTATAGGCTTAATAAAATGTATTATTGCTCCTAAATTTACTCAAACTGATCAACAATTAACAAGTCCTACAAAATCTGAAATACTAGTTAATAAATTACATTTTATGACATATATGGCTACTTTATTACACCCAAGCCAAGGTATCTTATTACATGAACGTACAAAGCAACAACTTCTTCCGATTGCGGTACAATGTCATCATGCAATACAATCTTCTACTTTAATAGATTTTGGTATTGACTGTAGTGGATCCATGAACGATGTATTTCCTAGGGTAAAAACATTATTAAAAGATCTTATTACAGCACTCCATGATCATCCATCTCTAGACAATCATGCAACATGGATTAGACTTTCTCGCTTTGGTTCAAAAAAAACAGAATTTCAACCTGTTGAATACAACCTTACTGAATTTAGCACCTTAATTAAAGCTGTTGATGGATTTTCACGACCAGATCAAGAAACAGCTATGTATCAATTTATACAGAAGCAATTTGCCTCTTTTAAATGCTCAGACAAACATAATATTGTTTCTATTTTATTAAGTGATGGAAAAGATAATGATAGTGAACTAAAATACAAACCAAATCTTGAAAAAAATGATGAATTATCAAAAACTTTATCTTCATTAGAAAACGATACCAGCCCACCAAAATTCTTTTCTATTGAAATTGGTAATCTTGTTGATGAAATAGTATTAGAAGCTATTAAAAATGCAACCCATGGAGAACGAATTAAAGCCGGAAATGGCTTAGAAAATTTCCATGTATTTTTTAACCATCTTGGAAAACTAGCAATGTACAGAAGTTTTATACATTTTGCACAACAAGCTAGGCAATTTAAATTGCCATCAATAGAAGGAAAATTTACTATCGTAGATGATCCAAATAATTATTTAACACCTGATCTCCAATTTAAAATGAATAGTCAAGATTATGTGGCTACCTCTACACAACAACCATGTGTTAATTCTGTAGCAACTCAAATAGATGAACCTTTGGAAACTACACCAGCTGCGATAGAAAGCCAATCAAACCAACAATTCCCACACCCATCTGTACTAATGGTGTCTACCAATACTCATAGTTATTGTGGATTCAAATCAGGTTTCTTATTGCCCAAAAAAGACAAGCAACCACCAGTAAAAAATAATAAACAAAGTGCCTATCCAAAACCTTTTTAATAATTTGTTAATAATTGTTTTGCAGTAATCTCAGTTAATTTAACTGAGATTACTCTCTTTAAAATCCTTACGGACTTTTATTGTTACTGTTCACGTGGTTCAGTATTTTTTAAATTTATGAAGCATCCTGAAAGAATAGAACTCTCTGTTAATCTATTAACGCTTTGAATGGTGCGTAATAAATTTAAAAAATACTGAACCACGTGAACGAATACCTTTTATTTAACCTAAGTTGCTAACACCCAAACCTGCGCTATAAATTCTGCATATTCTTCTGTACTTGCTAATCTCCATAAATTTAAATCATATTCTGGAAAATATACATCACCAATATAATTATTTTTAATAATAGATAAATATAATTTACTGGCTAATGGTAAAAATTGTTTATATATTGCCCCACCACCTATTACCATAATTTCTTTACTGTCTTCTGCATCGTCACGAGCATAAAATTTCTCTGCTTGTTTCAAACTAGCTTCTATAGTAGATACAAAGCTTATATTATCGTAATTATCATATTGGTTAACACATGAAAATTTTTTTGGATTTTTCGTGACCACAATATTATATCTATTAGGTAACGGTTTGCTATTAATAGACGAAAATGTATTGCTACCCATGATAATTACTTTATTTAAAGTAATTTGTTTAAAGTATTGTAGCTCTTCTTTTATTCTCCATGGTAAATTATTCTTAACGCCAATAATTTTATCTTTAGTCATCGCTGAAATAATTGAGATATTCATAAATTATTACAACTTATACTGCAATAGGAGCTTTGATAGCAGGATGATAATTATAATCCACCAAACAAAAATCTTCGTACTTAAAATCAAAAATTGATTTAACATCAGGATTAATCAACATTTTCGGTGCAGAGAATGGTGTTCTTGTAATTTGTAATTTTGCTTGTTCTAAATGATTAATATATAAATGTGCATCACCTAAAGTATGAACAAATTCTCCTGGTTGTAAATTAGTAACATGGGCCACCATCATTAACAACAACGAATATGATGCAATGTTAAATGGCACCCCTAAAAATACATCTGCACTACGTTGATATAGCTGGCATGAAACCTTACCATTAGCTACATAAAACTGAAACATGGCGTGACATGGTGGTAACGCCATTTTGTCTATCTCTGCAACGTTCCAGGCATTTACTATTAATCTTCTAGAGTTAGGATTAGTTTTAATTTCATTAATTAAGTTTTGAATTTGATCAATAGTATTGCCATTTTGATCTGACCAAGAACGCCATTGTTTACCGTATACCGGACCTAATTGACCATCAGCATCTGCCCATTCATCCCAAATACTAACTCCATTTTGCTTTAAATAACGAATATTGGTATCACCAGTTAAGAACCATAATAACTCGTGAATGATTGACTTAAGATGACATTTTTTGGTGGTTACAAGTGGAAACCCTTGCTCCATATTAAAGCGCATTTGATAGCCAAATGTACTTATTGTGCCAGTATTAGTACGATCGTCTTTTGCTGTACCATTACGTAACACATGATTTAATAAATTTATATATTGTTGCATAAAATCTCCCCGCAGAGCTATCGCTCTGCGACCCTCTTTACTAAAGAGGGTGTTATTTGATCCAAATAACTTATATCATCAAAAAAATTAATCTCTAGTATTTGCAATTAATTATAATATTACACAAATCTTCCTAAAACACCCTCTTTAGTAAAGAGGGTCGCCTCGCGAAGCGAGGCGGGGAGATTTTAAAAATAATAACCCAAATCCAGCTATCAACATTGGTATAGACAAAATCTGTCCCATAGTCATATTAACTATAAAGCCTTGATCGAAATCTGGTTCTCTATAATTTTCTACAAAAATCCTAAATAATGCATAAAAAATTAAAAACAATGCCGATTTATTTTTATAAAAGCGATTACTATAACTGCGCCAATTATCTATATTTAAAATTAAAAATAACATAACTCCTTCGAGCAAAAATTCATAAATTTGAGATGGATGTCTTGGCAATTGATCTACATGCGCAAACACCATACCCCAAGAAACATCTGTAACTCTTCCCCACAACTCCCCATTGATAAAATTACCTATCCTACCGCAAGCAATACCAATAGGGGCAATTGGTGCTATAAAGTCAGTTATTTCTAAAAAAGAGTAATGATTTTTTTTTGCATAAAAAATAATCGCAATTAACACTCCTAACAATCCACCGTGAAATGATCTACCAGGCAACCAAAATTGCAATAAAGTTAATGGATTATCAATAATATCGATTGGGCAATAAAACAGTATATACCCCAGTCTACCACCAAAAATCACTCCCATAGATAAGTAAAATAATAAATCTACTACTTGCTCACGGCTCCAATTAGATGGTTTTTTAATGATTGCTTGCCAATAAAATAGTGAAAAAGCTATTAAATAACAAACTCCATACCATTTAATAGAAAATGAACCGAGGGTTATCGCATTTGGATTAAGATCTGGATACTGTATCATGGTTTATTTTACTTTTTTTACTTTGGCGAAGTCAAAAAATAACTTGTACTTTTTTCACTCGCTAAACTCACTATGCTCAAACAGACGCACGTTTAAAAGTACAGGTTATTTTTTGACTTCGCCTTTGTGATTCTTAGCAAAATCAATAAATTCATTAATTGGTAATGGTTTACTTACATAGTATCCCTGAATTATATCACAATCAATTTTTTGCAATACGGCTAACTCTTTTTCGGTTTCTATACCTTCGGCTATAACTTTAATATTTAAACTTTTAGCCATAGCAATCATGGCACACACTATAGCATGGTTTTTTTGATCAGTATCAATATGTTTGATAAATGATTGATCAATCTTTAAATAATGCCATTTTAATTGACGTAGGCGACCAAACGAAGAATATCCTGTACCAAAATCATCGATAGCTATTTTAATTCCCATGGAAGTTAATACCGAAATCATTAATAAACATTTTTCTGCATTAGCCATAAACATGCTTTCTGTTAGTTCAATTTCAATATTCTCTGGATTCATTCCAGTATCATAAATAGCATTAGCAATGACCTGTACAACATCTCCCTGTAAAAATTGACCACTTGATAAGTTTATTGCCACTTTAAAATCGGTTATTCCCAATTCTTGCGAGATAAATTTAGCTTGTATACATGCGTGTTTAATGATCCATTCTCCAATTTGCCAAATCAACCCGGTCTGTTCAGCTACAGCAATAAAAACTTCTGGAGAAACAGCACCTCGCACTACATGACTCCATCTAATTAAAACTTCAGCCCCAACTAAAACATTAGTTTTAGTATCAACTTGTGGCTGCCAAAATAATTGTAATTCGTTATTATTTAATGCTGCTACTAATTCAGTTTTAATCACTGTCCTATCAATGGCTTTATCAAGTAAACTTTGGCGATAAAAACTATGAGTATTTCGACCTGAATTTTTGGCATCTACTAAAGCAAGCTCTGCGCATCTTAACAATCGATCACTGTTATCTGCATAATCTGGAAAAACACTAATGCCAATAGATGCCGTAATATGTATATTATGATCATTGCACACAACAGGCTGAGAAATAATACCTAATAATTTAGTAGCTTCGTTAATAATTTGAGTATTATCAAACAATTTATTTGGATATAAAATAATAAATTCATCAAATCCAATATAATAAAAAATTATGTTGTTTTCTTTAGAATATTTATCTATTTTTTTGCTGGTTTGATCAATAATACTATTACCAATTTCGTAACCAAACGCTTCAACTGCACTATGAAAATCGTCTAAATTAATCAACAATAATACTATTTTATTGTCTTTATTATATTTTTTTAAAATTTTATTGATAATCGTTCTAAGTTGTATTCTAGTTAATACACTATTGTTGTTTCGATAGATTAAGTATCCTGCAATAAAGCCAACACTTAAACAAACAATTCCTGAAGTAATCGTTGCTATACACATATGTGATCTAATTGATTGTATTTTCTATTGTTGTTGATGTATTGAGACAGTTCCCGTAACGCTTTACAGTAAACTTCCTTTTTAAAATCTATTACTACTCTTAGTGGATACCAATAACTCACCCACTGCCAAGAATCAAACTCTGGTTTGGAATTTAAATCAAAACGAATTTTATTCTCATCACTATTAAATCGCAACAAAAACCACTTTTGTTTTTGACCAATAAATAATGGATCCGTTTGGCGGCGCATACGAACTGGAATCTTATATCGTAACCAATATTTAGTACTTGCTATAACACTAACATCGGATTTACTTAACCCAACTTCTTCTTGTAATTCACGATATAAAGCATCAATTATATCCTCGTTATCATTAACTCCACCCTGAGGAAACTGCCAAGCATTTTGTTTGATCCTTTTAGCTAATAATACGTTATCGTTATTATTAACCAATACGATTGCAACATTTGTTCTAAAACCCTGGATATCTAACACGGATCTCCCTAACAACTTTATTTATATATAAAAAATTATATATATAGCCTTAGCAAAGAACTTATATTTTTAAACGAGCGTCTGTCTGAGCGTAACGAGTTTAGCGAGTAAAAAAATATAAGTTCTTTGCTAAGGTCCATAAATAAAATTTTAGCAGTTTTACCGAGTTTAGCTATATTTTATTCTTCTGCGACTATAGTCGATAAAAATTCTTGATAGTCCTCGGATGACATTAACTCATCAATTTCGATTGGATCAAATAATTTAATCTTACAAATCCACCCATCACCATACGGATCAGAATTTATTAAACGAGGAGCATCTTCCAAATCTTCGTTAATAGCTACAATTTCCCCAGAAATAGGAGAATAAAGCTCACAGGTAGTGTTAGAAGATTCTAATTGACCAATTTCTTCATTAGAATCAATCTCTGCACCCAATTCAGGTAACTCTATATACACCATATCACCTAATTGCTGATTAGCGTACGCTGTAACTCCAATTAGAACACAACCACCATCAACAACTCTAACCCAATAATGCGATTCCGAATATTTTAATTCTTCTGGATATTCCTCCAACATGTGCCCCCCAACAAAAATATATACCCATCGCAATTAATTTATCATTAAATACTCTATATCAGCAATTTCTTTTATAGCAGATTTAGTCAGTATTTCATGACCATGTTCGGTAACTAAAATATCATCTTCAATACGAATACCGATCCCTTGCCATTGTTTTGAAATATTAGCATTATTGGAAAAATATAAACCAGGCTCTACAGTAAGCACCATCCCAGGCAATAGCGACCTAGGTTTATTATGGATATTGTATGCACCAACATCATGAACATCCATCCCTAAAAAATGCCCACTACCATGCATATAAAATTCTTGATGGGCATTACTAGCAATTAAATCATCTATATTGCCTTTTAAAATTTTAAGATCTAATAATCCTTCAACTAAGATTTGCACAATTGCTTGCTGCAGATCTGACCATAATTTTCCTGGTTTAATATGCTTAATAGCTGTTTTTTGAGCCTCTAGTACTAAATTATATAAATCTTTTTGTGGAGAAGAAAATTTACCATTAACAGGAAAAGATCTAGTAATATCTGCTGCATAATACTCATATTCAGCTCCAGCATCTATTAAAACTATATCGTTGTCCTTTAATACATCTATGTTTTGAGTGTAATGTAAAATACAGGCATTATTACCAGATGCTACAATTGGTTGGTATGCCATATCATTACAACCATGTTGTAAACAATAACTATAAAATTCTGCCTGAATATGACGCTCCGTTAAGTTTTTATGAGTCGCTACATATTTCATAATATGTTTATGAGCATTAGCTGATACTTGAGTTACATAACGTATTTTTTGCAACTCTAAAGTAGATTTAATTAATCTTAATTCATGAATAATAGCTAATAAATCTTTGGCTGCTTGCGGTATATTAGTTTTACTAGTTCTTTTAACGCCATTTAATGCAATAGTACGCCATTTACATAAATTAGCTTCTAATTCAGAATTTTGTAACATTGGATAATATAAAATTTCTTTGTTTAATAATAATTCTGGTAAAATATTGTCTATTTGATTTATTGAATAAGCTAAATCTGCTCCAAATATGCCTGTCGCTTGTTTTTGGCCAATTCTTGAGCCATGCCATATTGTAGCTTGCTCATCTAATTCTTGATTAAACAAAATAAATTGATTATTTTTGTGATTACTGTCTTCTTTAATAAAAATAGCTATCGCATTTGGCTCAGGAAATGCAGTAAGGTAATAAAAATCACTATTTTGTCTAAATGGATATTCGACATCGAGACTACGATACTGAAGTACAGCACTAGGTAATATAGCTATGCTGTTTGGCAATAATTTATCAAATAATGCTTCTCTGTTTTTTTTTGCAATTAACAACTGGCAACCCCTATTTACAACATCTACAATACAAATTTACTATATATAATATTATGGTTTACGCAAATTATTAATCTTTAAATTTAAGTTTTTTACTTTGATCTGCGGTATTTTTTGCTTGTGCTACTCCTTCATTTAATACATTAATACCTTGTTCAAGTTTTTTAGTAATTTGTTTGTCATAACTATTATCATTTTTTAATCCAAATGTTTTAATGGATTGCTCAGCATCTCCACTATATCTTTGCAAGTTTCTAGTAATCTCTAACATAATACCAACTATTTTATCATCCTCCATATTTTTTTTATTAGTTTTTATTTCTATTTTACGATCTGATTCGTTATATTTAACTGTAATTTTTTTGTCTGGATTGTTGACATTAACCAAGTAAAATATATTACTGTCACCTTCTGGATGAGGTTGCCACTCCCACCCTTGATATACCCCAAATTTAGATGTTTGTTGGCTTTTATGTATTGCAAGTTCTGCTTCTGTAAGATCTTGCATGGATTTTCCTAGTTTATCAACATGAGCAGCAATTTTATCATTAATATCGTTGTCCGGAATTTGAGTTGCTAATTTTTTGATGCTTTCTTCTTGATGTTTTTTAAACTCATCCCAAATAAACCCTTGTGGTTTAGATAGATCTTTGTTTCGTGGTGTAAAGCTCTTTGCTCCAACTTTTTTTAATCTTTCTATTACATCGTTATCGAGGATTGATGATGGTAAATCGTGAGACTCATCAGATTTATTTTGATCTTCTGGCTTAAGTTTAAATTCAGATTTCAATTTTTCTTTATAAAATTCTAAATATAATTGTGCCGCATCTACTGTAAGAATTTCATTATTATTAATGTAACCAGGAAATTCAGATAAAAGCACTCCTGGCCTATACTCAGCTGATAATGTATTGTCTTTTATCATCCCTGATAGGCCCGAATTCAAAGTACTTAGAAAAAACTTTGTGATCCAGAAGAAGCTTTTGGATATTGTTTAGACCATTGTAAAATTTTTTCCATTGTATGTGGTAGATGGTTAGAGAGTTTTTGCAGTGCAGGATCGACTGTAGCCGTATTTGTAGCACCTTGAGCTTCTTGTTGCAACTCGTCAGCTTTCTTGATAGCTGCCACAACGTCTGCTGCTTGTCTGGCTGCTATTTTTAGAGTATCTATCAAACGAGAATCCACATCACCGACAAAACTATTAAAACTTGTATCATTAACATTTGTCTGTAGATCTCCTAATTTGCCTCCTAAATCCAGAAATTGCATAAATTGTAATACAGATGGATCAGTATGTAATGCAGTAGCAACTTTTTTTAATGTATCGTCTGTTGCACCAGGATTACCATTGGCACCTACAACTAAATCATGTATAGCTTGCTTGTGTTTAGCTACTACACCAGGCACCGCAGCAGCATCTGTAACTTGTGATAATTCACTTGTATAAACTTTTACTTTATCTATAATTTGTTGTTGTAATAGAGCTTGTTGTTCGCTTATCCCGCTATCAATAGCATCTTGTATTGCCTGTTCAGCAGTAGCTATAGCCTCTGCCTGAGCTGCCGTTACTGCATCTAATTTGTTACCTGCTACTAAGATATCTAGTGTATTTTGTAATGCTTTGCCTGCTGTAGCTACAGCTTCTATTACAGCATCCTCTCTTGCTTTATCAGTACTATCTGTAGGTCTTATAGTATTGTGGTGCTCTGCAATAAGATCGATTGTATCTGTAAAATTTTTTACAACTGCCGTTCTAGCTCCTGGTTCTGGAACAGAAAATAGTCTACTTACTGTAAATACATCTATACCCTTTTGTACAAGTTTAGGTACTAGATCTTTATTGCTAAAAATTGCATGTTCTACTGCTGATTTGTGAGCAGCAGTCATAATTTCTGCCATTGCAGTAATACTTTGTTGGTTTATAGTTGCTGCAGCAGCACGGTTTACTGGAGTAAACTCTAATGCATCTAATATTTGTTTCTTAGTTTTTAGATCTACAGCTACCTTATTTAATATTTCTTGTTGCTTTTTAAGTAACTCTGTTTCGCTTATAAAATTAGCAATTTGAGCTTCTTTTTGATCTATCCTGTCGTTAACCCTCTTTACCTCGTCTATTGCAAGAATTTCTTGATCTTTCAAAGCGGTAACATGTGTATTTTCTGCTTGTTTACCAGGACCATCGGGCAAATCTTCTGCTTTTAATTCTGCCTGTTTAAGTTTAATACGTACTTCTTTTAATTTATTATTTGCAGCAGTAAGTTCTTGTTTTATAGTAGTCAGTTCTACTTTAGGTTGTTTGATCTCTTGTTCTTTTTGAACAATATTCGCGTCAATGGCTTTTGTAGATACTTCAACTTGTTGACTTATGTGCACTAATTTAGCATTAAGCTGTATCTTTTCCTGCTCAAGCTTTGCTACTATCTGAGTTCCAGCTTGCATGGCCGCTTGCTGTTGTTGTGGAGTACCTTGGATAGAAGCACCAACAACCCCAAACTCAGCATGATGCTGTGCAAGTGCCATCAACATTTGTGTCGTTGCAGCTACTTCAGGTTGTACTGCATCCTTAAGGCCAGACTGTTCAACAATACCAGCAATTTTGTCATACTCGACAAGAGTTGCTTTAGCCGCTAGTTCAGCATGTTTGTTTGCTGTTGCATTCAATGAAAAGGTAATATGATCAGTTAACGCTTGTTGTAGTTCCGCCAGTTGAGCATCTGTGGTACCTGTACTCGAATACGTATAATCACTACCGTCCAATTTTTTTAGAGTTCCAGCAGGTAATCCTTTTTTTACTTCTCGCAAAAATGCTTGCTTTACCCATTCTGGCCAAACATCATTACCATCAAGAGCCGCTAATAATTTATGTGGTAAATCATTGGTCAATTCAATTAAATCACTCTGCAACCCACAACTACTACCATTCTTACCAATCTGCCTAATACTATCTAATACCGCAATAATACCATCCATTGATCGTAAAAAATCTTCGTTTTGATTTTTTACATCTTGATTTAAACCGGAAATGTTTATTGTAGTTTTTCTCATATTAAGCTCCATTTTATGGTAAATTTGTAAATTTTTTATAGTTTTAGTTTTTGTTTTTTTTATATTTTAAATTTTTTATTTAAATTCTTTTAAATCTAATGTGCTCAACTTAGTATAGTGTAAAAATAAATCGTTTATCTAAGATGTAGACAAAAAATTAATGATAATTACGATAAAAATATAAAATTTTTTAAAAAGATTTTTTATGTGATTAGCAAAATAGATCTACAACTAATTAAGTGTGATTTGGTCAATTATAAATACTATAACCCCTCACTCCCAGGGGAAAGGCATCCACCCGGCGCTACGCGCCGACCTCCTTCGAAAACGAAGGAGGTATTTTTTTATGTCAAAAATACTATTCATTCTATTTTATATTTATAGTATTTATTAACAATGCATTCCCTAGAGAGATACTTATCTCTCTAGGGTGGGTGTCTTATTTATTATTAAGTAATGTACCTCCTTCGTTTTCGAAGGAGGTCGGCGCGTAGCGCCGGGTGGATGCCTTTCCCCTGGCGAGTTTAGCGAGTTAAAACAGAGTTAACAATCTCTTCCCACATACCATAAACTTTGGTAGTACTAAATTGATCAGTAATTTTACGAGCATTTAAAGATAACAATTTACATTGCTCTTTATCGTTTATTAATTCCTGCATAATTTTAGATAAACTATCAACATCACCAACAGGAAATATTCGTCCATTAACCCGGTCCTCTATAATAGCAAGATTACCAGAACAATTAGAAGCAATAACCGGCAACCCTACCGCCATAGCCTCGCACAATGCATTAGGAAATCCTTCGTAACGAGAAGGAAAAATAAATAGATCTGCATCAACTAGAACTTCTTGAATATTTTGAATTACTCCTGGTAAATATATTTTATCCTGTAAACCAAGCGAATTAATCAAAATCAACAAATTTTGATGTTCTTTACCTTCACCATAAATAGTAAGCGTTGGATATGGTTCGTTGTTAAGAATATTAGGGCAAGCATGGATCAGAGTATCAAACCCTTTAAACGGACATAAACGCCCTACAGAAATAATCTTTTTAACTATTGGCTTAGCTGAAAATTGTTTTGTATTATTAGGTTTTGGTACTGGATTAGGAATAATCTTTATATTTTTTAAATCCTTGAAATAGGCTGCAGCTTTTTCTGTTTGTACTACAACAAATGCGGCTTTATGATAAAACACTTGCCGTAATTTTTGATAAATTTTTGGAAAATTGTGATCTGCTGGGTTGGTTCTCTCTGACACAATAACTGGTATTTTTAATCCAATCGTTGCGATTAATGTAGTTATATTAGTCACATCAATAAATGATATTATAACATCTGGATGCAATTCTTTAATTGTTGTTCGCAAACAAAAAATTCTTTTTAAAATATTACTAAAACGCTTTAATATTGAATTTTCATGATAACTTTGATCCAACTGGATTAGATTAATTTTTAAATCAAGCGGATAAAATGGATGAGATTGTGAAGAAGCCAGAGTAACAAGTGAAACATTGTAATTTCGAGAGATCCAATAATTAGCAAGTTCTGATAAAACTCTCTCTGCCCCGCCAGAATTTAAAGATGAAATAACTAGAGTCATGTGCATGTAGGCTACTTTAAATCATCAGACAATATGTATCAAGTATAAAAAAGCCAAGAATAAATCTTGGCTTTTTTGAATTATAATAATTTATATAATTAATCTATTATAAATTATTTATCACCATGTTCATGATGCATT
>CAIJNR010000021.1 GCA_903822055.1 uncultured Francisellaceae bacterium
ATACATGGAGGCTATAAAAAATATCAAGTTTTTTAATTTATAGTAACCAAACTATAAATAATTGTTACTTAATATTAAAAATCTAGATGTTTATTTTTTGATAAGCTGAGATATCCTCAGCAAATCAGACATTAATTTTAAAAATGTTTATCGTAGACAAAAGATTGTCACAACAATTAATTAATTGTTGATCGAACTGTAATTATTTCCTTTAAGCAAAAGTAAATAAAGTGTACTATTATAAAATTAAATTTTTAGGTAAATTTCATTTTTTTATTATAAAGGACATGTTAAATGAGTATACAAAAGACAACAAAAAAACCAGCACCTTCCAAATCAAAAAAACCTAGTTCTAAAAAAACTAGCGTCAAACGTAGTGTTGTTAAAAAAACTGCTAAAAAAGTAGTTACCAAAAAGAAAACAGTTAAATCTAAAAAACCAGCCATCAAGAAATCATTCGCCAGCACCAAAAGGAAAACTACATCAAAGCCTAAATCTAAATAAATCTAAAGCCCCAACATCCTAACCACCCGGTCTTGCATTTGCTAAAACCTAAACCAGGAGATCCAGCAACAAAGTTAGCTCAAGAATCTAAGCAACGCAATATATGACACACAAATGTGTCAAGCCAAAAGGTTGATTTGTTTATTTGTGCATGTTATATCTTTGTTTATATAAATAGCGAGTATGTACCATGAAATCAAATATTATAAAAAAATTACTACTAATTATACTAACAATCTTCCTTCCTCCTATATTAACCGCGAATGAACAAATTGATCCGATAATTAAACATTATCAAGTTACTTATTTTAAAAACATAACCGCACCCACACCAATCAACGATATAAATACCATACCACAAAATGCTAATACGCTAACCAGCAAATTTAGCAATAAAGGCATAAAATCATTTGATAAATATTATTCTGTTTATTTCAAACCGTGGAATGAAACAACAAACTTTGATGAGCAAGATTTACAAAAACTATTAGCTAAAAGACCTGTTAGATTTGCAGAAAATTATCAACTATTGCCTGAAAGTTTTTTTATTGAAACTGAACAAAATTCTAATTTAGAAGCAATATCTTTATTAAAGCAAAAGGCAATAGTTCTTAATAATACTCATCTACGAATTTTGCCAACCAATAGTTATTTATTTGGTGGTTTCAATGAACCTGGCGAAGGTTATCCATTCGATTATGCACAAGATGATTATTTAACTATTGGTGAACCTATATTAATTTCTCATTATACAAAAGATGGTAAATTCGCCTATATTAGAACCTCTTCTGGCTCTACTGGTTTTGCATTATCACAAGATATAGCAGAAGTTGACGGTAATTTTGTTGAGCTCTATCAAAAAAATTTAGTCATGTTGACAAAAAATACGCTTGGACATCTAAATATTGGCAATAATAAACAACCAAGCATTCAATTATATATGAGTTCCGTATTACCAATCAAAAGTCCAGGGATCTTATTAATACCGATCAGAAATGTTTCTGGAGGAGTAGAGTTACAAAATATTTATTTAAATTCTGAAGACTATACATCTAAACCTTTAAATTTTTCTAAAAATAATGTTACTAAGGTTGTCAATCAATTAATTGGTCAACCATACGGTTGGGGTGGTAATTTATTTCACATGGATTGTGCACGTTTAGTAAGAAATTATTTAGCGTTATTCGGCATCCACATGCCATTACTGTCTAAAGACCAAAGCAAGCAAGGTGATAGCATAGATTTGACAAACATGAGTAATCAACAAAAGAAAAATACTATTCAAACACGAGCTATACCTTATCAAAGCATAATATATTTACCAGGGCATATTGGAATATATATGGGTACCTATAACAAAGAACCAATATTTTTGCATGCTGCTTGGGGCTTAAAAATATTTGATACTTCTAATGTGGAGTATCGCTATATTATTGGAAAAGCCATTATTTCCACATTCACTCCAGGAAAAGAACTGCAGGGTTTTGTACCAGAAAAAAGCGATTTACTTAATAAAATAACGCTCTTTGGAAATTTCCCACTTTCCATGGATAATAAATAATGAGTATATTTAAAAATTTAATTTTATTTATGATTTTTTTTATAACCATAACACCTTCTGTTTATGGTAGCAGCTTTGAAATAATTCCACTTAGCGAAGAAATGAAGCAACAAATGAAAAATCTTGGAATTTGGAAAAAAGAATGTCCTATTTCAATGGATAGACTTAGAATCATTAAATTTACTTATTATGATTTTGATAAAGTAGAAAAAGAAAATGGGCAAATAGTAGTATTAGATGCTGTATCTAATAGAGTTTTAAATATATTTAAACAGCTGCACAAAATAAAATTTCCTATCGCTAAAGCATATCCAATTGAACACTATAAAGGCGATGACGACCAATCAATGATAGATAATAATTCATCGTGTTATAGTTGTAGATTTATTACAGGGAATAATAATATCCCTTCCATTCATTCTTATGGATTAGCAATCGATATAAATCCTATACAAAATCCTTATATTACATCTAAAGAACAAGAAGAAAATCATATTAAAATATTACCTAACAGTGGTAAAGAGTATATTAATAGAAACAATATTCTTCCTGGTATGGTAGAAAGTGTTGTGGAAATTTTAAAAAAAAATGGCTTTAATGACTGGGGTGGAATGTGGATCTATCCACGACCAATTGATTGGCAACATTTCCAACTACCAAGACCACTTGCTCAATTATTATCAGTAATGACTCCTACTCATGGAAAAGAATTTTTTGAGATGTATACTATTGCCCAATCACAAATATTTCATTATGGTGAGTATGATCCTATCGAGACTAATAAATTTGTAGAACTATACAGAAAAAATCCAAAAAAGTTTATGAAAATTTTTAAAAATAGAAAAAACATTTTTGGTATGAATACTGCTGAAGCACTAAAAGAAATAGAGATCTCTGTAGGATAATCTTAACAATTTCCTAAAACACAAGGTTATTTTGCAAAGCACATAGGTCAGCTCGGCGAACAGTCCTGATAAAGCACCCAAAAAAGGAGAAAGCTAGCAATTGTGCTAAACTTTTGGTATTGCCATACATTTCATTTCTTAAGAGAATAAATATCTAATGCAATATAAAAGCAAAATTATAACTGATATTTTAGAAGAAATAATTAAACTGATCTCTGCAGATAAAAACAATATGGTGCCTGCTATATTAAATAATCATCATAGATTAATGTATAAACTAATTAATACTCCATTAACTAAACATAACAATAATACTTTGTTAATGTATTGCTTGGATACACTTAAAAATTCTAATAACAAATTAGAACAAAGAAATATAACAACAATAATTGATCTGATCATAAAAGATCCTAGATTAGATTTAACCAGTATCAACAATGATCAAAACACTGTGTTGCATATGGTTTTTGATTATGGCATTGTTACTACGAGTGATCATTTATCTAAAAATTTTTGCAATATTGCCGAAAGTCTTTTAAAGCTACTTAAACACCCATCAGTTTTACAAAAAACGATTAACATAACAAACAAATCCGATAAAACATTTTTTGATTATATATTGCCTAATACTTTACTTAAATCAAATCTATCTTCACTAGACTACAATACTATGATTAAAAATCAACGATATATACAAAGACGAACAACACCAATTTTTTACCATATTTTTAATGTTAATTTTAAACTTGCATTGCAAGAACACCTGAAATTTTATTTAAATGAAATTTTAGAAAAGAATGTCAACCATACGCCAAGTCCAATAATGCTTCATATTATTAAATTATATAATCAATCAAATAAATCTATACATACACATCAATTACCATTGCTAGAAAAATTAGAACGTTATATTAAGGATCATGCTACAATAATTAAATCTGTTCTAAAAACAACCTCAGGAGAAGCGTCAGTAATTCGAACTATTTATTTGTTAATCAAAAAATTTAGCGGATATTTAAACTGCTTAGATCAAACCTATATACAAACAGAACTTGAACTAGGAAAAGATATAGATGACAAGATCGATATCCAGCTTAATATACCAAAAAAATTAACAGCGATTCATTTGTTTTTTGATGATGTTTGATAGGTACTTTTATGCCACATAAAATTGATACCGACGAAGCAAGTTATGATTCTTTGCAACAAAAATTTAAAAGTTTTTCTGATACAACTGAAAACCAATTACCAAATCACATGGATAATGTTATTACACAACATACAAAACTTGGTGAGCAGGCAGAAGACATAAAAAAACAAATTGCAAAAGATGCTAATAATTCTCGCCCAATATTACATGAAGATGTTATAACGTTAATAAAAGATTTTTTAGATGAAAAAAGAAAAAATGGAAATGACACAGAAAAAACTCTATATCAAAACATGTCAACCGAAGATTTCGTCACCAGGTTGTTGACTAAACGTCCGTTGACTTTTTGGAATAGTACCGATGATACATTATTAAGAGACGGAACAACATATGATACCAAAACACATCTAACTTCTAAGATGCCTCTGGAAGATTATATTTCTTACGACGAAATGCAGATCTCTGCTTTTTTGGGAATGTCTTCTCCTAGTTACTTTATTAATGATGGAAGTAGAAACAATAATGCAACCCTTGGCGACCAAGGAAAAAAACCCTTTATTGATAGAGGTATAATCATTGGACAAGTTGGTGCTAGATTTGAAAAACCAGACGTTATGGAATATCAACACATGCTAATTACTGCTGATCAAAACACTCCCTCAAAAGGATATGGGGAAGATAAAGATCTTGTTGGGCAAGAAAAACAAGATTATGAACAAAACAAAGGACAATTTGCACATTGGGCTAAATTTTATAAAATAACGCATTTTCCTACCTATAAAGATGCTGAACAAATATACAATAAAGAAACTAATAACGGTACAAACCCTAACAATGCAAAAACCTATATTAAAACAACAAAAGGTTATTTACATGTAGAAGTATACAAAGCCAGAATGAAAAAAGTTGTAGAAACATTTCTGGTAGAAGCTAATGCTAGAGCAGCTGATGCAGAGCAACCAGCTTACGTACATGCTACTGGATTAGGATTAGGCGCATGGGCAATTGATCAACCAAACCAAATTAATTTGTTGTTAGATGTATATGCAGAAGTACTTAAGGAACATACATTTTCTAATATAGCAGATATTGATTTTAGTTGGTTTGGCGATCCAACCAAATTTGGTGATCAAGATCTATCAAAGACAGCTGTTAATAATGGCGAAAAAAAACTAACACATAATAATATACAAATTCATTTTTCTCACCACGAACCTAACCAACAAACAACGGACAAACAAAATAAATTGTTAGTTACTCAATATGCATGG
Organism: uncultured Francisellaceae bacterium; assembly: GCA_903822055.1. Lineage (GTDB taxonomy): Bacteria > Pseudomonadota > Gammaproteobacteria > UBA6186 > Azoamicaceae > UBA6186. Next base: position 5,392 of record CAIJNR010000021.1, read on the forward strand.
GATGCTGGATCTTTTCCTGGAAATGAATTTTGGGTTGGGTCCAAATCTGCTTCAGGAGATCCAGCGGCAGCATGTTGTTCTGGTGTTGCTTACTTACAAAGCAGCATAAATCCTAAAGTAAATGGAAAATATGCTGTAGTTGCCAACACTTCTGATGAATTAAAACAATTACAGACAGCAGCAACTAAAACACCATCACCACCAGCAGATGAATTACTATTACCGAAAATAGAAAATCCTCCATCACCAAACCCAATACTAGATACAAACCCAGCACCACCAAAAGCAACAAAAGATAAAGATACAGGTCCTCCTGGAATATTAGACAAAAAATTTAATAATGATTTTCTTGGAGACTACCAGAAGAAAGTAACAGAACATTTTCAAGAAAAAATTACCAATAATACACTTAAAGATGTTGAATATGTACAAACAACCATTCCAACTTCAAGCACTGATCCCAAGCATATCGTTGGTCAAATAAAATCCACTGCTAGTAATAATCAAGACCAAATATTAGCAAATATTACCCAAAATTCTATTGAATGTCCGCTCCAAAGTAAACCTACTACACTAGAAAAATCACCAGAACCAACATTATCCGATACTCAATTAAATATATTTGCAACATTTTTAGAAATGAAATCTTCAAAAACTTCACCAATGCCTGACAAAGATAATATGATTCCAATTAATGCCAAGAACTTTCACCCTGCTGATTTAATTAAACTCTTAGCATTACTAAAAAAAATCGAACCTAAAGTGTTTGTTGATTTAAAGTTGCCAGAACCAATGGGAAATTGTAAATACGGAAATGATAGTAAGCCATATACCAAACAAGAATATAGTGCAGCTAAAACACAACTTGCAGACTATAAGCAGTTTCTTAAAGACTCACCAACAAAAGAATCAAGCAGTGCCTTACCAATAGATGCGGATGTTAAGACAGAAGATAAACCAATAGATCCAGCAGAATCTTCCACAAGCAGCACCGCTAAGCCTAAATAAAAAACATCACGCTTAAACGGGTTTTATAAACAATCCCAACTCTACAGCTAATTGATAAACAGCCATAGCATAATGAGCATTGTGATTATACCTAGTAATTACATAAAAATTATCAAAACCTAACCAATATTCTTTTTTATCTTTTTCATTAATAAATTCCATTAAAGCAACTTGTTTGTTCAAATCGTTCGTTAATTTATTTTTAGACTCTATTCCAATATTTTTTAATTGCTGCAATGAATATTTAGGTTTTGGGCTAGATACATTACGTTCTATATAATCCACATACCCTGCATTATTGCTAATAACTTTTGCTGAACTAGCTATTAATTTTTCTCTATTCCAACCATGTTTATGTAAATAATTTGCAATACTACCAATAGCATTGTGCATATTATTTAAATCTTTAGTTCCAACATTTGCAAAATCTACAGCATAAGTCCTGTAACTACTAGATATAAACTGTGCAGGACTCATAGCACCAGCATAAGAACCCATAGTATTAATCGGATCTAGTTTTTCTTCTTTAATTAACAATAAAAAATGTTCCAGTTCTTCTTTGAAAAATTTCTCGCGTGGTGGATAATCAAAAGATAAGGTTGCTAAAGATTGTAACACCGGAATATTACCAGATTTTTCTCCATAAAAACTTTCTATACCTAAAATAGCCGCAATCATTTCTTTAGGAACACCAAATTGTTGCTCTGCTTTTAATAAAATATTTTTGTGTTTTATTAAGAAACTCTTGCCTTTATTAATTCGATCTTTAGATATTAATAATTGTTTATATTTTCCCCAAGAAAGTTTTTCGGCAGGGTTGGAAATTTTATCCAGAACATCTTTATTACTATCGTATTTTTTAAAAAATATTTCTAATTGTTCGCGATCAAAATTATGTTTTTGTTGCATGTGTGTCATAAAATTTTGCACTTCCACCCTAGATGCAAAATTATTTATAACTTTCTCTTGTTGAGCACAAACTAAATTTACAAAAAAACTAATAAAAACAAATACAATAATAAAACCAATATTTTTCATTTTTTCACCAAAATACGATGTGACTGAATAGACATTAACATACCATAACTAATCATAATAATCACGAGCGATGTACCACCGTAACTAATTAATGGTAATGGCACCCCAACAACTGGTAAAATGCCAGAAACCATTCCAATATTAACAAACACATATACAAACAACATCATAGAGATACTACCAGCTAATAATCTATTGAATGTGTCCTGAGCTTTAGCTCCTATATATAAACCTCGGATTATAATAAAGCTATAAACTATAAACAAAAAAAACACCCCAATTAAACCAAATTCTTCTCCAAAAACCGCAAAAATAAAATCAGTAGTACGTTCTGGTAAATATTCTAAATGTGATTGAGTACCATTTAACCATCCCTTACCATAAATACCACCAGAACCAAGTGCTATTTTAGACTGAATAATTTGATAACCCTTACCTAACGGATCATTTTCCGGATTTAATAATGTTAAGATTCTAGCTTTTTGATAATCTTTTAATACCATCCAAAATAATGGTAATGTCACAAAACCAGAAGCCAACAAATATATTACTTGTCGCCATTTAATTCCAGAAAAAAATATCACTAATACGCCACCACTAGTAACTAAAATTGCTGTACCCAAATCTGGTTGTAATGCTATTAACATTGCAGGTAATAAAATATAAATACCTGACATAAATAAAATCTTAAACGATGGAGGTAATACGTGTTCATGTAAAGTTTTAGCAATCATCATTGGTACTGCAAGTTTCATGAGTTCTGCTGGTTGAAACCGTATTAAACCGATCTCTAACCATCTTTTAGCACCTTTACTAGTTATTCCAACTCCAAACACCAAAATCAATACCAACAATCCAAATATATATAAAAATATTGTCCAGCTTTTAAAAATTCTTGGTGGAATATGTGCTACAACAATCATTAACACTACAGACAACAACATGCGTACAGCTTGTTTTTGGAGTATAACAATATCCGACTTAGCACTATAAAGTGCCAACATACTAACTATAAACAACAATCCAATTGCAATTAACATTGGTAAATCTATGTGTAATTTATTAGTAAAACTATTCTGTTTGTATGACGACATATGCATACTAACTTGTTGCGGTATTAATAAAAATTTATAATCATTTTTTTTCATATTACTCAACAACCATACTAATATTATTTTCTAAAACTGGATGTAAAGAATTTTTAATTTCAACTACTTCATCAATTTTTTTAGGATTTTTTAATGTACTTAAATATAAATTTATTAACTTACCAGCGATTTTACTGCTGCCCTTTTCATTTTCTAAAATAACTGCAATAGCAATTTTAGGATTTTCAATTGGTGAAAATCCCATAAACCACGTATGATCTCGCAATTTCTTTTTAATTTTATGTTCTTCATATTTTTCATCTTGCTTAAGTCCAAAAACTTGTACTGTACCAGTTTTACCAGCAATAGTTATGTTATTGTTTGATTGATTTATCCAATGTGCAGTACCAGCATCACTGGTGATTACTTTTTGCATTGCCTTTATTATAACATCCCAATTTTTTTCATTATTAATTTTCACTTCTTGTGGAACAGCAAGGCCATTAGATTCTGGAATTTTAATTTCACCATTTGCTAATTTATATTTGCTAATTGTAACTGGAGGAATTTTTTTGCCACGATTAGCAATTATTGAAGCAACTTGTGCAATTTGAATTGGCGTAGCTAATGTATACCCTTGTCCAAGACCTGTAATCAAAGTTTCTCCAGGAAACCAAGCTTGTTGTTTAACCTTATACTTCCAACTGCGAGACGGTGCAATACCAACACTTTCGCCTTCTATATTAATTCCAACCGCTTTACCAAAACCAAAATTACTTAATATTTCATGCATTTTATCTATACCAAGCTTATCGGCAACATAGTAAAAGTATGTTCCACAACTTTGTACTATAGCATTTTCTAAATCTATAAACCCATGCCCCTTTTTTTTCCATCCCCGATATAAACGTTCATCATTTTTTAATTTATAATAACCAGGATCATAAAGTACAAAGCTAGGAGTTATGACATGGTGTTCTAACGCTTGTAATGCCATTAAAGGTTTAACAATTGAGCCAGGTGGATACTGACCACTAATTGCCCTATTAAATAATGGTTGTTCTGGAGAATTTTGTAATTGTTGATAGGTATTCTGATCCATTCCTCTAGCAAATAAATTAGCACTAAAACTCGGATTGCTAAATAACGCTAAAATTTCTCCAGTACTAGGTTCAATAGCTACTACTGCACCTTGAGTATTTTTTAATAACTCGGCTGCCATATTTTGCAAATTAGCATCAACTGTTAAATACAAATCCCCTCCAGAAATTGGTAGGATTACATCTAATTCACGAATGAAATGCCCTCTAGCATCTGTTTCTACTTTCTTGTAACCTGGTTTACCACGTAATATTTCTTCCGCAGCCTTTTCTATACCAATTTTACCAATTTGATGTATCCCACGATACTTATTAACTTCTAAAATTTTTAAATCTTGTTCACTAATTTGCCCAGTAAATCCAATAAGATGAGCTAACGAATAATCAAACAAATAATTTCTAGATAATCTAGCAATTATTTCTACATCATTAAACAAATGCTTGTTTACAGAAAATTTAGCAACCTCTTCTTCAGAAAGTCTAGATTTTACTGGAATGCTTTCTAAACGATATTTAAATTTAAATAATTTACGAAAGCTTTGAATTTCTTGTTCAGACAATTCTAAAATTGTCTGTAATTTTTCTAAAGTATTAGTTAAATTTTTAACATTAGAAGGAATTATTTCTAAACTATAAATTGGGGTATTTTCCGCTAATAAAATTCCATTTCGATCAAAAATCAACCCTCTTTGGGGATCAATGGGTACAGTACGCATTTGGTTGTTATAGGCCAAAGTTGAAAACTTATCATGCTGAATAACTTGCAAATATGCTAGCCGCACTAATAATACAAAAAAGCAGCAACCAACAATTATTACGGCATTTACAACCCTGTTAATATAAAGGTGATATTCAAATGCATGATCTTTTAAATTTGTCAAATTCAACATGCAATTATTATAGGATAAATCAGCAACTCTTAAAACCTATTATTCACATTAATACAATATTTAAACATAAATCCATTATTAATGCCCAGACATACCCATCGTTATTCCCATTAACTATTTCGATATTTTTTATTGCTAAATCTATTTCTGCAGCTTTTTTAAACAAATTACATAATTTAGATTTTGCTAAGAGATCATTAATCTTAGATAAACTATTTTTAAGGGCCGATACAATAGACCATAAAATTAATACTTCTTCTTGAGATTGTGTTCTCAAATTATGTAATACATAAATAACTTGCTCTATATCTTTATTAGATAGAGAATTTTGCAAATCAAAAACAGAACATTGCGCATTATTAGTTACAAACTCTAATAATTTAGCAGTGTCTATCGTATTTTCTTGTTTATAAATTAATTGCAATTTATAAATACTTTGAACAGCTGCAATTAAATTGTTTTGATGTATATTCATAAATTTAATTACAGCTTCATTGGTAATTTTTAAATCAGCTTGTTTAAATTTATTAACTACCCAATTTTGCATGCCAGATTTAGATAATGTTTTAGTAACAATTATCACACCTAATTTTGCAACATCTATAACCCATGACGAGTTTAAAGTAGCTTTATCTAACTTGTCAGCAATCAAAATAATAACAAAGTTATTAAATATAGCTAAATTTTGCAACAAAAGATTTAATTCCAAAAGTTGCGGCTTTGTAAATTTGCCATTACCAATACTAATCTCAATTACTTTGTTAAATTGTGTATCACAAAATAAATCTTTATTTAATATTTCTGATTGATGAGTTTTATTAAATTGCATAAATTGTGCAAAATTGGCAAAATAATATTTTTTTACATCATGAAAATTAGCATTAATTTTTTGCACTGCATCCATTGATTGCCAAGCATCGTAACCATGAATCAAATATATGGGCTTTAGTGGAACATTATTAACAGGGGCAGTTAGGATCATCTTTATCTTGCGTCTCAATATTCATTTTATTTATATTATCAACCTTAGATGATAATTGTCTAAGTAATTCATTAATAATTTCCATATTTAACTCTTCGGTAATAATCTGTTGTTCACTAGCATTGCTTAATAATTGATTTGGCATTAACCCATAGGTGCGTGAACGATTAATAACATTTTGTCGCATAATACTTCCGTTAGCATCAAATAGTTTATAGTTACATGTAGCTACCAATCTATATTGACTCACTTGTCCTTTAGAATCATAACTATGAATTTGCTCTGTAATTGTCGGGAGATCTACCTCTAACATAGCAGCAGTATCTTTATTTTTTGGACGACTAACCAAAATTACTCCATTATCTAGCAAAAGACTTCTTAGCTGCACATAAAATGTATCGTTACTATTTTCTGCCGAAATAGCTAATTTTTTCATATATGATGGTAATTCATGTTTACCTTGTAATTTAAAACCACAACCAACAAGCATAATCATAAATATTAAAATACTAATCTGTTTAATCAAGGCATCCACCTAACCATCTTGTAAATAAAGTTAATTTAAAACAATCTATATCCTTAAAGCCTGTTTGTAAACACTAATAGGGCCAAGATCCTAGCATTGTTTATTATACATATAAGGTTTTCACAATTCTTCATAATCTTCCAAAATCCATATACTTGGATTAGCGATAGCTGTATAATTAAGTAGTGATAATGTTTAGTATCTTGTTGATGAGTTATACAAATGAACACATTTTATTTTATAGTCGGTGGTGGTCATAAAAAGGTGACGATGCCGAATTTAAAAAAAATTTTAGACAATGCTCCAGCAGTATATGATTTTTATGATATTAATGTACCAGAAAATGCTGATCAAAACTGCCGCAAAGAGTTTACCGAACAGTGGTTACAAAAATTATTGCAAGAGAATAAATATACCTGAAACCTAAACTACAATATTAATTAATTTATTTTCAATATTAATAATTTTTTTTATTTTTTGATCAACTAAATATTTTTGAATATTTGGTAATTGAACTGCTAACTTTTCTATTTCATCTTTAGCACAATCATTAGCAACAACCAAATGCCCTCTTACTTTACTATTTATTTGCACTGTTATATTGATTTCTGAATTTATTAACGCCGCTTCCGATACTATTGGCCAATCAGCATTAATTATTGCTTCATTAAAACCTAATTCATACCATAATTTATGGGTAATATGTGGCACAATCGGAGACAACATCAATAAAACATTTTGTAAAACTTCTTGACGAATTTTTTGATCTAAATCTGTTACAACCTCAAATTTATTTAATTGATTCATTAATTCCATAATAGACGCAATTGCAGTATTAAAAGTATAACGTCTAGAAATATCATCAGTTACTTTTTTTATTGTTTCATGTAATTTTTTTCTTAAATTTAATTGCTGGCTGTTTAATTTTAAATTATCAAACTCATGATAATTAATTTTCACACAACCTTGCTCTACATGAACAGCCACTACATTCCATAATCTTTTTAAAAATTTAAATGCTCCTTCAACCCCTGCATCACTCCACTCTAAAGATTGCTCTGCTGGTGCCGCAAACATGATAAACAATCTTGCCGTATCCGCCCCATATTGTTTAATCAAAGCATCTGGTTCAACAGTATTACCTTTAGATTTAGACATTTTAGCACCATCTTTTAACACCATACCTTGAGTAAGTAAATTAACAAATGGTTCGTCGGAATTAACTAATTTCAAATCGCGCATAGCTTTATGGAAAAATCTAGCATACAACAAATGTAAAATGGCATGCTCTATTCCACCAACATACTGATCAACAGGTGTCCAAAAATCAGCACGGAGATCTAACATGTTTTTATTTTGATCCCAACAAGCAAATCTAGCGTAATACCAAGAAGACTCAAAAAACGTATCAAATGTATCAGTTTCTCTAGTGGCGTTAGCATGACATTTTGGACAAATCGTTTGATAAAAATCAGGATCAGATTTTAGTGGAGAATCTTTGCCAAATATTACTTGCTCTGGCAATTTAACGGGTAGATCTGCAATAGATCCTGGAACTAATCCACAATGTTTACAATGGATCATTGGAATAGGAGCACCCCAATAACGTTGCCTAGATATTCCCCAATCTCTTAAACGATAATTAATTTGTTTAGATCCCAATTTAGTTTTTTCTAAATCACTTAAAATAGCATCAAATGCTTCTTTAAAATTCAACCCATTATATTTTCCAGAATTAATTAAAATGTTTTGTTCTATATATGCACTAGCATTAATATCAAAATTATCAGATTGAATTACTTGTTTAATTAATAAATTATATTTTTTAGCAAATTCAAAATCCCGTTGATCATGGGCAGGAACCGCCATTAATGCACCTGTTCCATACTCCATTAACACATAATTTGTTACCCATACTGGGATCTTAATACCAGTTAATGGATGAATAGCAACTATTCCGGTATCCATACCTTCTTTTTCTATAGTCGCCATGGTAGCTTCCGATGTTGCAGTTTTGTTACAAGCAATCAAAAAGTCTGCCAATAAAGAATTTGATTTAGCTACAAATTTAGCAATCGGATGGGTCGCAGCTACTGCTAAAAAAGTAACACCCATTAGAGTGTCTGGACGAGTCGTAAATGTATGAATTTCTTCTAATTCAGATAATTCCAATTTAAAACAAATATTAATTCCAACCGATTTACCTATCCAATTACGCTGCATAGTTTTAACTTGCTCTGGCCAATGATCTAATTTATTTAAATCTTGTAATAATTCTTCTGCATAATCTGTAATTTTTAAAAACCACTGAGAAATAGATTTACGTTCAACCACCGCATTAGAACGCCACCCACGTCCATTAATAACCTGTTCATTAGCTAAAACAGTTTGATCGACAGGATCCCAATTTACTATAGAATTTTTTTTATAAGCCAAGCCTTTTTCGTACAATTTAATAAAAAACCATTGCTCCCAACGATAATAATTAGGATCACAGGTTGCAAATTCTCTTTTCCAATCGTAACCAAATCCTAAGCTCTTAAGTTGAATACGCATACGATCAATATTTTTATAAGTCCAACTAGCAGGTAGTGTATTGTTTTGTATAGCAGCATTTTCGGCCGGTAACCCAAAAGCATCCCAGCCAACTGGCTGTAATACATTTTTGCCCTGCATTTTTTGAAATCTAGCTATTACGTCCCCAATAGTGAAGTTGCGCACATGTCCCATATGTATATTGCCACTTGGGTACATAAACATGCTAAGACAATAAAATTTTTCTTTAGTTGAATTTTCGTCTACCGAAAAACTGCCATGTGTTTGCCAATATTCTTGTGCCTGGCTTTCTATTTCTGATGGTACATAATCTTGCTGCATAACTCCCTCTAGCGGGTATAATAATATAAGAGAGTATTATACGGTTAATTGTAATTTTCTTGCAAGATACCTTTTTACCGGCGAACCAAGTAATTGTCTACCAAATATTGCATCTGATTGAGTAGGACTAAGAAAAAGACTTGGTCTAGGAGGGGTATTGGTAGTAGATGACAATGGCGATTGGCTCTCATGGCTAACACTATTAGTAGATGATGATGCTTGGCTACCATAACTACTAATACTAGAAAATAATAATGGATTATCTCCTGTGCTATCTGGCTGTTCACTATGAGCATTCAATAATTTTAATAATTCTGATTTTTTTTCTTGATTACTTTGATCGTTAGCAACGTCAAATACGGTTTTACCTTTTTTATTTCTATGTTTTATTGGCGATCCTGACTGTAATAATATTTCTGCACCCTCTATATGTCCATTATGAGTTGCTACTAATAATGGAGTATTGCCAGTTTTATTAGCAACATCAACTCTAGCACCAAATTTAAGTAGTAAATAAACTACATCATAATGTCTATTATTAGCAGCTACAAATATTGGAGTAGCACCTTTACTGCTTATAATGTCAACATTTGCCTTAGCCGCACATAATTTCTTAACTACTTTAATATGCCCATTTTGAGAGGCTATCCATAATGATGATACACCCTTATTATTTATCGCATCGATATTAATTAATCGACTAACCATTAATTCAATTACTACTCTAGTATTCCCATTTTGGGATGCTATATGCATAGGTGTATTACCATTATTTATTTTAGCATTAACATCAGCCCCAGCTTCTCTTAACTCTTTTACTATTAAAAAGTGACCATTTTGTGCTGCAGCATATATTGGAGTTACACCTTTTTTGCTTGCTGTATTAAAATTAGCTCCAGCTGCCAATAATCTAGAAAATACATTAAAATGCCCATAGTTAGCTGCTATACATATAGGGGTTATTCCATTTCGATCTGTACAATTAATTAGATTTTTATGTTCTTTAAGTAAATTGTCGATCGTTTTAATATCACCATTTTGAGCGGCAAATAATAATAATAATTTTTCTGAAATTTTTGCTGGGTTTGATGATAGATCTATACTTATAAACATTTTATGCTCCTAATTTTTAATAATTTTTTTAAAACGCTTTTTAAAAATTTTTCCAAGATCTATCTATTATGGTTAATATTAAACAAATTACTAAAAAACAAATTATTAAATTATTACCCAATTTATTCCATAATGTATGTTCAAAACAATCTTGATATTGCCCAACAAGATTGAATTTTTTAAATCTTGGTGCTTGCTTAATTACATTGCCATGATTATCTATAATAGCTGAAATTCCACTGGTTGTTGCTCTTAGTACATAACGACCAGTTTCTATAGCTCGCATTCTAACGATATCTAAATGCTGATGTGGGCCTAATGAATCTCCAAACCAACCGTCTTCACTTACTGCAATTATAACGCTAGCATTACTGTTTAAAACTCTAGAACGTACATAATCTGCATAAGCTATATCGTAACATACTGTAGTTACTATATTATTATCATTAAATTTAATAGCTTTTTGATCATCAGTACCAGCCATAAAACTAGACATAGGTAAATCAAAAAAATTAATTAAACCACGGAATAAATTTTCTAATGGAACATAGTCACCAAACGGTACTAAATTTCTTTTGTAATATGTTCCTTTAGCTGTGCCCAATGCTAACACTGAATTATAAAAATAATTATTTTTATAATTGTTAGCTATCGGGATCCCTAATAATAATCCAAAATTATTTTTTAAACTTAATTGATTTAAATTATTTAAAAAAGACTCAACTTCTGGATACCTTGCCTCTATTGGTAAACTATTTTCTGGCCAAATAACCAAATCTATTTTCTGTTCGCCAGCAACCAAATCAATTGTTGGCAACCAATAAATATCGGTAATGTATTTAAGAATAGCTGTTGGTTCTTGCAATAAAAATTTATCGTTTGGTTCTATGTTACCCTGAATCATAGCCACTGTATGTTGTTTACTTATAGTATGGTTTTGTTTGTTATTTATTAAATACGCAAAACCAAAACATATTAACAAAATCAAAACTAAAATTAATAATTTTTTTTTATTGTTAAGATTATAAAAAAATCCGACTAATACACTAGCAATTAAAGCTACTATAAAAGACACACCATATACTCCAAAAAAACTAGCATAATATTTTAATGGAGAACTTAACTGAGTGTAACCCAATAAAACCCAAGGAAATCCAGTAAACACCCAACTTCTAAAAATTTCCAATAGCACCCAGCTAGCTGGAAATGCTACAATAAAATGCCATTTAGTTGGGTCGTCTAATTTGAATTTTTTTAATAAATATAAATTTATTGCAGGAAACAACGCTAGCAAAATTATAAACAAAGTAGTGATAAATGACGCTACATAAGCATCTGTATTACCATATCTATAAATACTAACAAAAACCCAAGATACGCTAGTAGCAAAAAAACTTGCTCCCCACCAAAATCCCAAATAAAAACATGATTTAGCGGTTGTCTGCTGTTTGAACAGCCAGATTAAGCTTAACAAAGATACAAAACTAATTGGCCAAAAACGAAAAGGGGCAAAGCTTAGTGTTAAGCTTGCCCCAGAAATAATCGTTGCTATAAAATAGACATTTTTATGTAATCGAAGTTCCATCTCCGACCTTTTATAGCATCTCACAAAAAGTAAAACAAATTAATTACTTTGTTCGTGAGTTATAGCTTTAAATTTCTTAGATAATCCGAATATTGATAAAATCCATAATAAAACTATCCCTACTGCAATAGGTGCAATAATATGCACTAATTGATACAGTGCACTAGAGCTACATATTGTTAGTAATCCCATTTGGATATAACCTCCACCGGCCTTACCGCCACGACCACCGATAACATCGACTGCAGCTTTACCCTTGATTTTTAATTCCGGATCTAGAGGGATATATGCCATTTCTTTGGTAGAATCAAATAATGAATATTTAACCCCTTTGCCAATAGCATTCACTAACAAACCTACATAACAAACAATCAAGACTAGTTTTCGATCTATAAAACCATCTCTAAGAGCATGAACTATCTTCATACCAGCAGGAACCTGAGCATTATTATAAAAAATCATTCCATAAAATATTAATGATCCAATAATAAGGATTACTGGAGTAATTAAGGCAGCTGTACGCCAACTAACCCGACGTAAGATATTACTTCCAATTAACATAAGAAAAATTGTAACGATCCCAGTAACTGTAGATAAAGTACCCATCATTACATTAAAATCATTTGGATTAGTAAAAGCTATCTTAAGTTGCCCCTTCCACATGCCTTCGAATAAATTAATCGCAACACCGTATGACAAGACTAACATAGCAATTAATCCTATGTATGGTGACGATAAGATATAACGAAAACTATCCATTAAAGACAATTTTGGTTTTTTAGCCTTTTTACCTTCTCCCATAGCTTCTGGATCATAATAACGTTTATCGGTTAAAACATTACGATTAATCCAATAAAAAGTAATTAATAAAATAACTCCAGCAACTGCAACAGAGCTCATTAAATATTTAAGGCTTAGTCCCCAAGCTAAATCACGAGATAAACCCATGCTAGTTGTCATTTTTGATAAATAAATAACAAGTGGACCTGAGAATAACAAACCAAAATTACCTAGAAAGCCAAACATACCATAAAAACGCTTAGCTTCTTTAACTGGAGTAATAGCATTAGCAAACTGCCAAAATAATAAAGATAAAATAGCACTGCCCCATAATTCAGAAAGAATATAAAAGAGACTATATGTCCAACTACCAATAAGGGGAATTATCCACTTTAATTTAGGATACAAAGCTTGATATTGCTCTATAGTTTCTAAACTCATGTGAAATAAATCTTTATTAGGATAAATCAAAAAAGCAAAGCAAATAAAAAATATTAAAAATGGTAAGGCTGTTACATAAAACAAACCTTCTCGTTTGAAGATGTTAGCTCCTTTGGTATATAGAACCATAAACAACACAGCAGCAGTTGTAACACCTATCCCTTTAATAAAGGACAAACTTTCAGCACCAGATCCAGGGGCATTAACTAATATGGCATCTTTAGTATCTCGTAAAACTGTATAAACAAACAATATACAGAACATCATAAGTCCCATAGGAAGAAACTTTTTAAGTTCGTGATTGTGAATAGGCCAAACCATGGCGCGCCAACCAGTAAACTCCGCTTTAGCTACTTGTGTACTCATTAAATATCCCCTGATCTTATTAAATTTTTAAGAAAAACATTTTACATATTTATTGCGTTAATGTCCAACTTTGCATTTTTAGCCCCTCACGCCACCACGTTCAATTATTAAATCAAGTTCATGGCTGCCCCCCCTCTCGTAAACTGGAGAGGGGGGAATATCTATATAAATAACAATTTCTACCAATAAAAATCACGATGCTATTGTCTAAAATTAAGGATTATATAACAAATTTAGTTCAAACTACCTCTCCTCCCACTTTTACCTGAGGGGGGCTGGGGGCTCTCCCCGCACATTTTAGGCCTCACCCCTTCAAGCTCAACTATAATTAAAGCTTACCGAGTCCCTCTCCAAAAAAATTTTTGGAGAGGGAGACAACGATTTTTACTGTTATAGTTATAATAAATTTCCAACAAATTCAGAAAAGTTTCGTTTAAATAACAATCTTGGTCATATTACTTATAAATATAAAAACATTATAAGCAAGAGATAATGGTAGTTTAAATTTACTAATAGGTGATTGGCCCCCTCTCCAAAAATTTTTTTTGGAGAGGGACTCGGTAAGCTTTAATTATAGTTGAGCTTGAAGGGGTGAGGCCTAAAATTTATGAGGCAGCCATGAACTTGATTTAATAACTGAACGTGTGGGGTGAGGGGCTAGAGATTAGTTAGCTTCAATATAATATCTATCTCCAATCATTTCTTCTTCGTAATATAACAATTTGCCTGGAATACAACAAATAATTGAGCCCATAGTATAACAATGTATTTTATGTAATGCGTCCTCTAAAGTCATAATTTTTCTATCCAATTCAGGATCCGCAGAGATAACATAGCAGGTATCAGGGGCTTTCTTTGACCTCAATGTCGCTAGAATATTTTCAACCGTATCCTTTGAAGATTCTATTTTATGTTTATAACGATCATTAAACACATTATGATGAGGCAGTTTCTGAATGAATTTTTTTCTTGATTTTAGAGATTTAAATAAGCACATACATCTCTCTTTGATTCTAGGATCAAGCAAATCTTGAATCAACTGAAGTTCCTCATTCAAATCATAGTCATTTCCATGAGCTGGTAATCTGTCCATTCAACAATTCTCTAGTATCAAAAATACGAATTTAATTATAATCATACTCTTTTTAATCATCAACCATTACACAGCCCTGGCTAAAATTTGTGTAGATACCTATGAATCCTATAATGCCACATGGCAAATTAATGCCACCCAAACTTTGCCTTCTTAGCAACGGCTATTTTTGATCTTGGATTAATTTTAATAGGCATTTGATGGGGGTTGATGTCGTGGTTAGCAACATACCATGGCTTGACCTTTTCTGAATATAAAGAGTCTATGACTGTAAATCCTAAATCAGCCATAATTTCTGGATAACTAACTGACATGTGATCATTTTGCATAATCATTAAATCTTCAGAAAAACTAATAACAACTCCATGTCCATCAAAACTAAATAACTCTTTTAATCCTTTTGCCTGTAACATCTCTTTTATTTTCTTCCAAACTAGCATAAAGCTTTTGGTACTATGTTTATTATCATCAGAATTATTAACAGATTTATTATACACACTACGAAAAATATTTTTTTGATAATTAATATTAGCAAAATACAAAATAGGACGTAAAATCATTGGTAATTCTAATACTGCGTATAATGCTTCTTCACTAAGAGCTGCTGCCCACACTACAAGCAAAGCTTGAGAAAAACTATATGCTAACATTTGTTCTTTGCATGGTAATAATTGTTTTTGATCAGCTAATGATTTACGATTTTTTTTATCACGACTATTATATAAATTATCCAATTGTTCATAATGCTCAAAAGTATTAAATGGATAGCTATTAACATCAATAACTTCTTGCATAAAATCTGGATCTTTTTTAAAGATCTCAGTCACATGGTATTCCAAACTATTTTGAGCATTAAACTCTGGCAATCCCCATGGATTGTCTGGACTTTTAGTCATTTCATCTCGTAAATTTTTATATACTAGATATAATTCATGATGTTTATCAATAAAATTATTTTCTCTATCTATCCCCATAGCAAGATTTAATAGTTGAAACAATCCAACATGAAAATAAACATTTTCTTTAGCTTGTTTTGGTAGATACTGATATTTATAACCATATTTAAATTGTGCAGAAGATGATGTGAATGGATAAGCTGTTAAACAAGTATAATTAGGTAAATTCAAATAATTTTTATATTCTTCAGTTAATTTAAACATTTTATTACTACTAGATAAATAAATTATATGCTGATTATTTACCTCTATACCATGATCTATAATTGGCTCTAATTTTTGGTAACAATTTTTCTTAATATCAAAAATAAAATCTTCTTTTCCATCCGAATAAAGCGGTAAAGTTTTTTCTATAACATCTGGATGATTCTCGGTACAAACAAAATGATATGGTGATAACCATATCTTTTGTAAATTTTTTAATGGATTTAATTCTGATTTATAATATTTGCGCCCAGAAGCAGTATAAATTTGATCTAAGTGGATACCATTTTGAAACAAATTCTGTTGATATTGATGAAACGCATTATTGTCACCAATTTTTGGATTAGTCAACCGATCCATCGCTTGTTGCCAAGCAACTATTCCAGGAAATGTAATTCCAATCCAATCTTCTTGAGTACGCCAACCATGCTTTATAATACCTGCTTTAATTTTTTGTAATAATGCAAAATTAAAAATTATTAAACAATGACACGTAGAATCTCTTGCTTGTTGCGGAAATAGATACCAATTGTTTTTTTGGAAGATTTTAGAAACTTTTTTATAACTATTTTTAAATTTCTTTCTTAGCTCAAGAACCCAACTAAACATAAAACAAACATTATTAACTTCTAGGCTACATAACCTAAAAGATTCCCATCATAAAACAATAATTATCAATCACTTTCCTTGTGTTTTTTTGAGTTAAACTCAATAATATCCTTTATTTTTTATTACCCTTATTTTTCAATTCAGGTTTTAATTCAATTAATAAATCTTTTTTATTAACTAATAAACTTTGACATGCATAATCACTAATCTTATACAACCAATTACTATGTTCTAACATTGTATCATTAATTTTCAAATAATAATTGTTATTTATATACACCAATTCAAAATTTATAGAATTTTTTTTATGAATTGCGTCTTTAATCGTATCTACACTATCTGCACCATTATTATTAGGTACAGACCAGATCACATTACCTTGCATAACTGGTACAGCTTGAGATGAATCTTGAATTACATCATCATAATTTAAATAAGCAAATTGCTGAACAATATTATCAAGCACGTATTGCTCTCTTACTTGATATTTTGGTGGAATATCTAATAATTGTGACTCACCTGTTGTTAAGTTTCTTTTTATTTTAATAGAACTTTTTTCTTGGTTTTGTTTTGTTAGATTTATTTCTGAAATATCTGCTAAATCTATAGTTAATATTGGCTGTTTTACTAAATCCTTAAATGCAAAACCATCTGCCAATCTACCAGCCACAAGCCAAGTTTGTAATTCTGAAGAACGACGTACAAAAATATGTGCCTGATAATCTGCATTAGGGCTAGCTATAAATTCTCGTTTACCTATATAAATACTCTCTATCTCTTTATTATCTGCATCCAACAATGTTATTCTGGTTGCATTTTTATTAACATTAATATCTTCTAATTGTAATGCCGAAAAATTTTCAGGTTTTATAGTTTTTTGCTCTATAATTTTCAAATCAGCCAAGCCCCAAACTAATTCTTTAATTTTGGAATCTAAAACTGGATAATTACCCTTTTCTAACACCACCCACTTGTTAGCATTATGATCTGCCACAATAGTAAGTTTGGCAGTTGGACTATTGGTGCCAATGCCAACATAACCATTAGAACCAATATAGAGAGCTGAATTATTGTTTATGTCTGAGAAATATAAACCA
>CAIJNR010000022.1 GCA_903822055.1 uncultured Francisellaceae bacterium
ACCTCCTTCGTTTTCGAAGGAGGTCGGCGCGTAGCGCCGGGTGGATGCCTATTAAAGTTTGTGTAGATATCTATGAAACGGAAATAGAGAGGTCAAACTTAGTTTAACCATTGTTTCTGCCCATCAAAGGCCTTCCTTGCGAACTTTCGCTCCAACAAAGCATCCTTTTTTGTATTGCTAATTCAAAAAAAGAAGGAATTATTGGAATAGCGGTTCGGGTTTTCCAAAAAACTAATAAAAGTTTCTTTTTATTGGCCCCAAAGGATCAGGTAAATCAACTTTAATCAAAAGCGTATCTCCAAGCGTCATCTAACAACATTTCATAGTATGTTTACTTTAAATATTTTGATATTATAACAATATATGAACAATCAATTTAAACAATATTTATCTAAACGAATGCTGGTCATCTTTTTATTTGGATTCTCTTCTGGATTACCGCTCGCACTAGTTGGTGCTTTGTTACAAACGTGGTTTAAAACTAGCGGTCTAGATATAGTTTCTATTGGGTTTTTAAGTTTGGTGGGGCAGCCTTATACTTATAAGTTTTTATGGGCACCGTTTTTAGATAGATTTGGTTCACCAGTATTTGGTTTTTTAGATAGAAGAAGAGGGTGGATTTTAACGGCTCAGTTGTTAATAATTCTAAGCATAATGTTTATGGCAGCATTAGATCCAAAAGCCAACCCGTTGTTGTTAGGTTTTTTAGGATTTGTATTGGCAATTTTTTCTGCTACTCAAGATATAGCGATCGATGCTTACCGGGTTGATGTTTTGCAAGCCGATGAGCGTGGTTTAGGATCAGCGCTTGCTATTGAGGGATATAGATTAGCAATGATTGTTTCTGGTGGTTTTGGTTTAATTTTAGCAGATCAGTTTGGTTGGCAAACAACATATTTAATTATGGGTAGTTTAATGTTAATTGGCGTAGTGGCGTCTTTTATCGCAGCTCCAACTCAACCTATTACTTGTTCTGGAAACATACATCAAACAATCTGGCAGCCATTAAAACAATTTTTAACGAAAGAACGTGCTGGTTGGTTGTTAGTTTTAATTGTTTTATATAAATTAGGCGATGCATTCTCTCATTCGTTAACTAATGTGTTTTTGTTAGATTTACAGTTTAGCCTAACAGCAATTGGTACAATTAATAAATTGGTTGGATTAAGTGCCACTCTTGTTGGAGTGATGTGTGCTGGAATTATTATGACTAAAGTAGACTTATTTAAGTCTATATTGTTTTTTGGATGCCTGCAGGGCGCGTCTAACTTGTTATATATGTTGTTAGCTATTGTTGGAAAAAATTATTATTTAGCTGTGTTTGTTTTTTTCTTGGAAAATTTATGCGCAGGAATGGGAACTGGTGCGTTTGTTGCCTTGTTAATGAGTCTTTGCAATAAAGAGTATTCTGCAACGCAATTTGCATTGTTATCTTCGGTGTCAGCTATTGGTAGGGTGTATGTTGGTCCTGTTGCTGGATATTTAGTTAAGATGTTGGGATGGCAATCATTTTATTGTTGTACAGCTATTTTATCTTTACCTGGAATTTTATTAATTCTATATTTAAAACCACAAATTATGTTGCACGATAATCGAGCTAAAAAAAAAGCAATCCCAGAAGCTCAAGATCTTCCTTTAATTCCAAGGGTTGAAGGTCAAAATGCTTAATGCCAACAAAGCTGATATTTTGACATTTCAGCAAATTATTCAAACATTACAACAATTTTGGCAACAACAAGGTTGTGTTATTTTGCAGCCGATGGACTTAGAGGTTGGGGCTGGTACATTTCATCCAGCAACATTTTTACGCGCAATAGGGCCTGAACCATGGAGTTGTGCTCATGTTCAAGCGTCACGCAGACCTGCTGATGGTCGATATGGAGAGCACCCAAATCGTAATCAACAATTTTTCCAGTACCAAGTTATTATTAAACCTTCTCCCTTAGAAATCCAAGAACTATATTTAGGTTCTTTACAGCAACTAGGTATAGATCCAATGCAGCATGATATTCGTTTTGTGGAAGATAATTGGGAAGGGCCTACGTTGGGAGCTGGTGGTTTAGGCTGGGAAGTTTGGTTGGATGGTATGGAAATTACTCAATTTACTTATTTTAAACAAATGGGTGGTTTAAAGTGTCGTCCAACAACAGTTGAGATTGCTTATGGAATTGAGCGGATTGCTATGTATTTACAAAATAAAGACACTATTAAAGATTTAATTTGGACTTATAATGCCAACAATCAACCGATCCGCTATGGAGATGTTTATCAGGACGAAAGATCCATGTCTGCTTATAATTTTGAGCATGCAGATGTTGCGATGTTAACTCGGCATTTTGTAGATTTTGAGCGCGAATGTGCCGCGTGTTTAGAATACGAGTTAGTGGCACCAGCTTATGAGTTTGTCTTAAAAGCTTCGCACGCATTTAATTTGTTGGACGCAAGAGGTGCAATAGGAGTAACCCAAAGACAAGGATATATTTTACGAGTAAGAAATTTGTCGAGAAAGGTTGCAGAGAAATATTATTCAATTAGAGAAAGTTTGGAATTTCCGTTATGCAAGAGTGTCAAAATTTAATTGTTGAAGTTGGCACAGAAGAATTGCCACCAATGTCTCTTAATAAAATGTCTTTAATATTTAAAGAACAAATGCAAGAACAATTAAAAGATCATGGATTGTCGTTTGTGAGCATTAGGCAATTTGCAACACCAAGACGAATTGCAGTTTTAGTAGAAAAATTATCGGAGAAACAACCAGATCAAATTAAAGTCAAAAAAGGACCAGCATTGCATTTAGCTTTTGATGCCAATGGTCAACCAACCATCGCATTAAATGGGTTTTTAAATTCTTTACAAATTAATCTGCAGCAAATTACTAAAGTTTTATCTGATGATCAAAAAACTGGGTGGGTAGAATACCGACAACAAACAGAAGGTTTGAATACAGATAGTTTAATTCCAGAAATAATACACAAAGCTATTAGTGACTTGCCGTCTCCTAAAATGCAGTGGGGTAATGGTGACCATGTTTTTGTAAGGCCTGTTCATTGGTTGTTGGTGTTGTTTGGTAAAACAATTGTAGATGTTAGCTTGTTTGGGGTTAAGTCTGGTAATTATACTTATGGACATAGATTTTTATCTCCACAAAAAATCATTATAGAGGATCCAATAGAATATGAGTCTAAGCTTGAATCTGTTGGTAATGTAATTCCTGATTTTAATAAAAGAAAACAGTTAATTTTAGCTGGAATAGCCAAACAAGAGCAGATATTAAATGCTAAATGTGAAGTGGATGAAAAACTGTTGGAAGAAGTAACGGCTATGGTTGAATATCCTGTAGTGTTATGTGCCACCTTTGCTGAAGGGTTTTTGAAGTTACCGTATGAATGTTTAAGATCTGTAATGGGACATCATCAAAAAAGTTTTCCATTGTTTGATAAAAACCAAAAATTATTACCAAAATTTGTTTTAATTAGTAATATGGCAATAAAAGATGTTAGCAATATTGTTAAAGGTAACGAAAAAGTTATGCAGGCTAGATTGCAGGATGCGGTTTTTTTGTATGAACAAGATTTAAAAACACCGTTAAGTACGATGTTAGAAAAATTAAAAACAGTAGTGTTAGAAGAAAAATTAGGTAGCATGTATGATCAATCAATTAGGATCCAGAAAATCGCAGGAACTGTTTGTAAATTATTAAATGGAACAAAAGAAGAACAGTGCATTACGGAACAAGCCGCGTTGTTTTGTAAAGCTGATTTAGTGTCAAAAATGGTGTTAGAATTTCCAGAGTTGCAAGGAATCATGGGGGAACATTATACCCTTAAGCAGGATACTACTGTTAAACAAGAAAATTCTGCGTTAATTGCTCAAGCAATTGGACAACACTATTTGCCAAAGTTTTCTGAAGATCAATTGCCAGATACAATCTCAGATTTGTCCGTTGCTGTTGCGTACCGTCTAAATTTATTGTGTGGATTGTTTGCTGTTGGTAAAGTTCCAACTGGAGAAAAAGATCCTTTTGCTCTTAGACGACATGCTTTAGCTGTTATTAGGATGTTGATAGAAAAAAAACTATCTTTAAATTTAGCAGAGTTGTTTGATGCTACTTTAAAGGTGTATAAAGATTTAAATCAATCTTTTGTGGTACCCAAAGATATTTCAAAAACTTTATTAAACTTTTG
Organism: uncultured Francisellaceae bacterium; assembly: GCA_903822055.1. Classification (GTDB taxonomy): domain Bacteria; phylum Pseudomonadota; class Gammaproteobacteria; order UBA6186; family Azoamicaceae; genus UBA6186. Next base: position 4,185 of record CAIJNR010000022.1, read on the forward strand.
TTTAGAACGATTAAAGAATTGGTATATTAATAATAATGTTGCTCAAGCAAATTTTTTTAATGCTGTGCTTACAACAGAAAGTGCGAATTTATATGATTTTGATTTGCGAATTAAAGCATTAATTAAATTTAGTAAATTAGAAGAATTTCAGAGTCTAGCTAATGCTAACAAAAGGGTAAGCAAGCTTTTAGAAAAAACAGATCTTAGTTTATTTAAAAATCAACCAATTAATCCAAAATTGTTTGATACAATCGAAGAATCTAATTTGTTTGAAGGTTTGAAAAAATTACAAACAATTGTTGAACCTTTGGTATCAGAGAGAAAATATGATTTGGTTTTGCAAAGTTTAGTAGAATTGAAACCACCAATAGATTGTTTTTTTGATAAAGTTATGGTGATGGTGCCAAATCAAAACATTCAACAAAATCGTTTAAATTTATTGTTTAAATTAAGAGAGTTGTTTTTAAAAGTTGCAGATGTTGCGTATATATAGTTATTTTAAATGAGCTTTAGTTATAGCAAAAAACAATGAGATCTTGTTTGCACCTCGCGAAGCGAGGTAAGTTGAGCGAATTGTTTTTTGCTATAACCAAAACTCTAATGTGATAGGGTATATGAAGCTGGTTATATTAGATCGTGATGGGGTAATTAATTATAATAGCAAAGCTAGAATTTTAACCCCAGAACAATGGGAGCCGCTACCCGGTAGCTTGGAGGCTATTGTAAAACTTAAAACTGCTGGGTATACAGTGGTAATTGCTACTAATCAATCGATAATCTCTAAGAAAAAAATAACCATCGAGGGGCTACAAGCTATACACAATAAAATGCAACAATTATTAAACCAGCATAATGTTGCAATCGATAAGATCTTTTTTTGTCCACATCAAGATAGTGATAATTGTGAGTGTCGTAAACCAAAACCTGGCATGCTTATAGCTGTGTCTCAAGAATATAATGTAGACTTTAACCAACAAACAATACCGTTTGTTGGAGATGCCCATATAGATTTGCTAGCAGCAACGGCTGCTGGTGCTTTACCCATATTAGTTAAAACTGGTAAAGGGTTAAAAACTATCGAGCAAGTTTCTGACATGAAAGACTTATTAATTTTTGATGATTTAAGTGCGTTCGTGGATTATTGGCTCTAACCAAGTTATAATTTTTTGCTGCAATTCTTCAACTCCAACTAATCTAAGTGCCGAAAATGCTTGAACCGAAACCCAGGGCCAGCTTTTTAAAATTGGTCTTATATCGTTCATTGTTTCATTTATTTGTCTTTTAGAGAGCTTGTCTGCTTTATTTAGTACAATGTGAGCTGGTAATTGATGATGAGAACAAAACAATAACATTTGTTTGTCGAAATCTTTTAGCGGATGGCGAATATCCATAATTAAGATGACGCCAGCCAAACTTTTTCTAGTGATAAAATATTTTTCTAATAGTTGTTCCCAAACTAATTGTACTTTGCCAGGAACTTTGGCATAACCGTAACCTGGAAGATCTACTAAGTATTTTTGCTCATTAACTTTAAAATAATTTATCGATTGTGTTCTACCAGGAGTTTTGCTAATAATAGCCAATTTGTGTTTTTTAGTTACCACATTAATAACGCTAGATTTACCACAATTAGAGCGACCAGCAAAGGCAACTTCTTTGCTGGTATCTGGAGGTAATGTTTTTAGATCAAAAACGCTATCTAAAAAACAGGTATCTTTAAAGTATTGTTGATTGTGGTTGACGGACATATAATGTGTATTTAATATAATTTATGTGGTTAAGTAGTAATAAAAATAATGTTTTTATGGTCAAGGTTGCTAGGATGCTAAAAAAATATACTTACTTGCTCATTTGTTTAACAGTTATTATAAAGTTTTTTTCTGGTATTGCTATAGCCGACCCAAGTGAATTTACAGCTGGGGAACATTATAAAATTTTAAAATCGGCTGGTTTGTCAATGTTGCCTAGCGCAACAGTCGGATCCATCAACGATTCTGTTGCTAAAGTATCTAAAAAGCCCAAGGTGTTAATGTTTTTTAATTATGCGTGCTATGGGTGTTGGTTGGTTAACAAAGATTTTACTTCTTGGAAAAATGCTAATAAGGGCAAGGTGGATGTTTATTATTATCCAATCGCATTTAACAATATTTGGGAAAATATGGCTAAATGTTATTATGTTAATAAAGAATTATGGCCAGATGATGATGGAGAAGAAATGTTTCTTGGGATCCATCGTGATCATAAAAAATTATGGATTGAATCCGAGATGATCAATTTTTATGCACAAAAAGAAATTACCAAAGAGCGTTTTTTGACAAAATATCAATCTTTTGATGTGGAACGAAAAGTAAAAAAATCAGTAGAAATTGCAAAAATGTACGAGATTCATATAACCCCGAATATTGTTATTAATGGAGAAAAAAATAGTTATATGGTTAATTTTACTATGGTTAAAGATCCAGAAATGTTATTTAATGTTATAAATTATTTAATAAAAGAAAATCCATAAATTTGCAACTGATTATGTGCTATAGTTGGTTGTAGTCGTAAATGATTTAACAATAATTTATGGAGCTAACAAGTGTTAATTTGGTTAAAATTTATTTCAGCATTCCTACAGCCGCCTGGTTTAAATATTTTATTGTGCTTAATTGGGTTGTATTGTTGGATTAGATCATCGGATGGTTGGGCAGCATTTTTCTTGGGCGGTAGCACAATATTATTGTATCTACTTAGTGTGCCTATGATTAGCGATAAATTATTGCTGAACTTAGAAAGCAAATATCAATCATCAAAAATAGAAGAACTGATTAACCAAAAAGATCCAAAAGCGATCGTGGTTTTGTCTTCTGGGATGATGCCAGCTAGCAATTGGTTGCTTAGTAATCAATACGCTGCTCAAATAGCTAGAGCTACTAAATTGCCAGTTTTAGTGAGCGGTGGCAATTTATCAATAGAAGATAATAATCAAAACAATGAAGCAATTTTGATGGGGAAATCCTTGGTTGCTGATTTTAATATAACTGGAGCCATTTGGATTGAAAGTGATAGTCATTCAATTCAAGAAAGTGCCAAGCTTAGTAAACAAATTTTAGATAAAAATTCTATAAAAAATGTTTTTTTAGTAACTAATGCTTGGCATATGACAAGAGCCATACAGGCTTTTAAAAAACAAGGTATAGATGTCGTACCAGCGCCAATTTTAACTAATTTAGAGGAATCTAAAGCTAACAAATTAAAAAAGTACACGCCTAGTGTTGCAAGTTTGTTGCGTAGCGAATGTTTTTTTTATGAATATTTAGGAGATGTTTGGGGTAAAGTATTAGATATAGTGCGCCAAGAAGGGTAATTTGTTTAATCTAATGTCTCTGGTTTCTGTGGTTTAGTAGAAGATGTTTTTTTCTCAGCAGTTGATGTTTGTTTTTGAATTTGTGTTTTAGCTGCCGCTGTCGTTAAAGCTGGAATTAATAAATGGGTTTTACCTTTTGGATCATCTACAAATTCCTTTATATCTTGAAATGCTTGCCTTGCTTGTTGTACTTGAGGGTTATACATAGCATTATCAATTGTAGCAATTATAGGGGCTGTTTTTTCTTGTAAAGCGATTGATTTGTCGTGAACTGCTTTACATATTTCATATACAGATTTTTTGAGTTTTTTATAATATTTGTTGGTGAAAACTGGAATTTTTGTTGTAAGCTCTCTATTTAATTGCTGATTTGTATTGTCGCCAACAGCATTTGACATAATATTATATTGTTGTTGATCGAGTTCTTGATTTAAATGGCAATCTCTGTGGGCATGTCGTGCATTATTTATTAACAAACTAGCGTTTTCTATAATATTTTCTGTTTCTTTTTTAGGGTTTATTAAAGCAATTAAAGGCGTTAAGATTGGCATAACAACACCTTTGGCTATTAGAACAGACTGTATTATTAATAATGCTGAGCTTTTAGCAATTTGTTTTAGATTTTTCTTGTAAGATCCTTCCAAATTGGCACCTAATTTAATCATAGTAGTTGGCATCAATTTTGGTGGGATATATGCTGCTAAATCGGTGGCCCCAGTTTGCTGTACAGGATCACCTCCCGCCATAATCTTGTTGCATTTTATAGAAATTTGTGGGGTTTGTTCTTTTAAAATATATAACGCTTGAATGAAATTACTTCTGATTTTTTCTGGTATTCCACCAGAATTAACAGTTGCTAGTTGAAAATTGTTTATTGCTCTAAGGTGATTATTGTTTGGTGAAATAATCTCGTCGGTAGCTTCTTTGGTTTGAGTGAGATGTTTGGTGGAATATTTTTTTACAGGATCATGGTATTCTTCTGTTTTAATTTTTCTATCACTATCTACTTCGTGTTCATATTGTCTTTGAATATTACCATTAAGGGCTTTGTCAAGTAATGATGGTTGTTTTTGACACTCTACCGAAGCTTTATCTGTTATTAGTTCATGGATTAAATGTTGAGCTAGAGCACCACCAGTTCCATGTCCACCGATGTTTAAACTGATTTTTTGTTGTTGTTCTTTTGATATGGTTTTTTCAAAATCAGCAACAACACTGTTTAATTCACGCAACAAGGTATGTTTGTGTCGATTAAATTCTAAATGTGGAATATAGTTTTCTGTGTCTATAATTTCTTTAGCTAAATTTCTTGAGCTTTTAAAGACTACTTTGATATCTAATGATTCGGCAGGATTGGTTGGTATTAATGCAAAACCATGTATTCCTGTTTCATCTATTAAATTTTTAACTTTATAAAAATGTCTAGTTCCATCAGATTCTAACACAGGGATAAAGGAACCGTCTTCCAAGTTAGCGCAAGATAATTTGTGAAACAAAAATTCATTGGCAGCAAACTGTTGAGTTTCTTTTGGTTTGTTTTGCCAGTCGTTGATTTTGGCTATAGATAAAGAGGTATCTAAATCACGTCTAAAAGCACTGTTAGATTTGAATTTTATTGGAGCAATAAATTTCCATTTTTTAGCAAAGCATGTTTTTAAATAATTTAAACCATTGTTGATTATTCCTTCGTGTGGAATGTTTTCCATTTTTTTCCACGCGTCAGATTTTAGGTTAATGTGTTCACGCAGAACATGCATGGCTACTGGATTTTTTGTTTCCCACTCGTGTTCTAAATTGCAGCAGGTGAATAAGTTTTTAACAAAATCGTTTTGCAACCATTCTTGGTTTGAGTGTGGTAAAACACCAACTATTAGCATGCGTAGATGATCTAAAGTAAAATTGTTTTCTGTTAGGTTATACCTTTTTATAAAAAAATTAAATTTCTCTTCGCCTAAAGATGCTTTTATAATGCTCACTTGAGAGTTGTGCAATGTCCTAACATATGGTTCATTTTCAGTAAGAGCTTTTTTGAAAAGATTAACTAACCTTTGCTGAGATGATGTTTGAGAGGCAGTGTCTTCTTCTGTTTGTCTTGTGTTTTCTTCTATAAATCTTGCTGATTCTATCTGTTGTGTTTTTAATTTTTTTTCATAACTTTCAGTTGGTTTGGATAATTTATTAATCAACTCATGGGCTGCTGGTAACATAAGTTTGTATGTTTCTTTAGGTGGTTTAGTTGTTATTTCCGCCTCATGGTTTGATAGAGCATCAAACACATGTTTTGTAAAGTATTTAGTGCTATTAAATAAATTATATAGATCTAAATTCAATTCTTCTGATATTGGATTATTTTCAGTTGTAGCGTTAGTTTGTCGTAAAAAATCTAGAGCAGCACTTTTGTTTTGCATTAATGACAATATTTTTATTAGTGGCTCTGCATCTTCATCACGAGATAACGCAATTTCTATTAAGCTGTCGAATATAATTTGAGTTAATTCTAAGTTGTTTTGATTTGTTAACAGTTGAAAAAATTTAACAATCGCTTGTTTTTGAGTTTCTTCAAGGGTATTTCCAAGTCTAATTGTTGCATCTGTTGAGGGCATATTGATTTCTCATGTATTATTCAATTTAAGTATAGATTGTTTTTAGTTGGTTTTGGTGTTTGCTTGAAGTGTGCGTATATACTCTCGTATTCATTTACGTGGGTAGGTATTTTTTTAATTTATGAAGCATCCTGACAGCATAAAACCTTGAATTAGCTCAAGGACTCCAGGAATGGTGCGCAATAAATTAAAAAAATACCTACCCACGTGAATGAATACTTAATACTGAAAACTCATGTGCGATTAGTATATTACACTAAAAAACTACCAGATTGTGTGCCAACTATGATTAAATCTGCTGCTCGCACAGCAAATATACCGTTAGCTACAACACCAGGAATATTATTTAAATGCTCTTCTAATGCAATAGGTTGATGGATGGGTAAATTATCAACATCTAAAATTACATTGCCATTATCTGTTATAAATCTAACCCTGTATGTGGGATTACCGCCAAGTTTAACAATAGAACGTGCTACGGAACTTCTAGCCATAGGTAATACTTCGATTGCTATGGGGGTTTTATTAAAAGCGGCTGGTTTCTTGCTGTCATCTATTATACAAACAAATGTTTTGCTGGCATATGCTAGAATTTTTTCTTTAGCTAAAGCACCACCTTTTCCTTTAATTAGTTGTTTCAAATTATTATAAGCATCTGCACCGTCTATATACACAGGTAAATCTATTGCTTGATCAAAAGGAATTGTAGGGATGTTATATTTTTTTAGTAGATCACTTGTTTGATTAGAACTAGCTACAGCTTGGATCTGCAATTTAGAAATTGCCAATTGTTCTATAAAGGCATTTACTGTAGATCCTGTTCCGATTCCGATTATTGCATGATCTTGCACATATTGTAGTGCGGCTATTGCTGCATGTTGTTTCATATAAAACTGAACCATTTTGTTATAATTCCATTCTAACCTATTAGCTGCTCATGAAATGTGAGTGGTATTAAAAACAAAAGCATTTTTAGGTTAGGGTTTATGAATAATCAATATAATAAAATTTCAGATGATTCGCAATTATCTGTTTCAGCAAACAAATTAATAAAAGCGTTAAGAACATTGGATGCTATTTGTGGGATTGAAATACAAAAAAACCAAGGATTATTACAAAATCGATATAGATTATATAAGCGAAAAAAATTAATTGTTAGAGCTAAACTGTTAAGAAAAAGGCGCATTAAGCAACAAAGATTACAGCATAAATTGCAAATAGAACAACAACAAATAGTACAAAAATTGTTGGAATCTCAATTTGTTAATCAGTTAAGTTTGCAAAAAGAACAAAATTACCGCACCATTAGATCTAATAAATTGTATTTTGGATCATGACGACCAACCACTAATATGCGTGTATTAAAATTTATTTTAGAAACTTCCAAACCATATCGTTGGTACCTCTATAGTACAATATTTGCTATTTTTATTGTATCAATTAATACCAATTTAAAACCATACTTAATTAAACTGATAATTGACACTATAGCAAACTCAAACAAATCCAATATTGAAACTATAGTTATTGTTTATACATTTTCCGAAATTTTAAGGATCTCGAGTTGGAGATTTATAGATTGGTCGATGGCCAGGCATGTTTCACTTTTTACAACACATATTATCTCTACTTTGATTGATCGTATTAACCATTATTCTTATACTTTTTTTCAGAACAATTTATCTGGAAGTGTTGTTGCTAAAATTAATGATGCTTCTAAATTAATTCCGGATTTAATTCTTACTATTATTTCTCAATTTATGTTGTTTATATTAATGCTTTTAATAACGTTAGGATTGTTAGCTAAAATTCATCTGTTGTTTGCTGTAGGGCTATTATTATGGATTGGTATGTTTTTATCGATAACGACTTATTTCTTAGCAAAAAAAATCACTATTCTTACTAAAGATTTAGCTGAATCTAGATCAGTAATTTCTGGATGTTTATCTGATTATTTAACTAATATACTTTCTATTAAATTATTTGCTATAGCTGATGTGGAAATCGGTAGATTAAAGAATGTTATGCAAGATTTTATACTAAAGGCTCAAAGAAATGGTTATGTACTAACAAGATTTTATTTTATGCAAGGTGTAGTTGTGTCGGTTTATTCTATTGGATTTTTGTTATGGTTGGTTGTGTTAAAAAATAAAAATTTGATCACAGTCGGCGACTGTACCTTGGTTTTTATATTAAATTTTCAAATATTAGATAAAATGTATGAGGTTTCTCATCAGATGCGTCATTTTGTTACTAATTGGGGCACTGTTGATCAAGCGCTTAATATTTTAGAAACTGTGCCAGAGATAGAAGATCAACCCAACGCTAGTTTATTGCAAGCGAACAAAGGGGAAATAGTTTTTGACGACGTGCAGTTTAATTATCAGGGAACAAAAATATTATTTCAAAATAAATCTGTAAAAATAGAATCAGGTCAAAAAATTGGTCTTGTTGGGTTTTCTGGTAGTGGTAAATCTACTTTTGTAAATTTAATTTTGAGGCTTTATGATGTAACAGATGGCAAAATATTTATTGATGATCAGGAGATCCGCAATGTTACTCAGGATAGTCTGCATGCAGCGATTGGTATGATCCCTCAAGATCCTTCTTTGTTTCATCGAACTTTAATGGATAATATTCGGTGCGGTAAATGGGATGCCACCGCCGAAGAAATAATCAATGCTGCAAAACTTGCTCACGCTCATGAATTTATATTGCAACTTCCTGAAGGGTATCAATCATTGGTGGGTGAACGTGGGGTAAAACTCTCTGGTGGACAAAGGCAACGAATTGCAATTGCTAGAGCAATACTTAAAAACGCCCCAATATTAATTTTAGATGAAGCAACTTCTCAATTAGATTCTATGACAGAAAATAACATTCAAGAATCACTGTGGGGATTAATGAGGGATAAAACCACCATTGTTATTGCCCACCGTCTTTCAACAATTTTGCATATGGATCGCATTTTAGTTTTCGATCAAGGGAAAATTATAGAACACGGTACTCATCAAGAATTATTGGAAAAATGTGGTTTTTATAAGACTCTATGGAATGCTCAGGTTGGAGGATTTTTGTTGGATAGTTTAGCTGGAGATTCAATTTAATCTCCAGGGCCATCCAGCTAACGCTGAATTTGCTAATTTAGGCCTCATCCAAACACTCTCAACTATAAGTCACGCTTGCTACAGCTCACTGCCATTAAGTTAAGCCATCCACCCGGCTGCTAACGCAGCCACCCTCCTTCGAAGCGAAGGAGGGTTAGATTTATACAAATTTAAAATTACTTATTTAAAATTATACTAA
>CAIJNR010000023.1 GCA_903822055.1 uncultured Francisellaceae bacterium
AATATTTGATAAAATATTCATGAAGTTTATTATGGTTTAGCATCTAAATCCAGTGGAAATCAATTTATGTCTAATGTTTATTTAATAACCGGCGGTAGCGGTTTTATAGGATCTGCTTTAGTTAAAGAATTAGTAAGAAAAAACTATAAAGTTAGAATTTTTGATAATGATTCCAGGGGGAAAGTTAGTAGGTTACAACATATTACCGATAAAATAGAGATTGTTACTGGTGATATTAGGGATAAAGCACAAGTTTTATCAGCTATGCAAGGAGTTTGTTGTGTTTTCCATTTAGCTTGTGTTAATGGTACCGAATATTTTTATTCTAAGTCGGATTTGGTTTTAGATGTTGGAGTAAAGGGTATGTGCAATATACTAGACGCCAGTATCGAACATAAAGTTAAAAAATTTATTTTGGCGTCCAGTGCCGAAGTGTACCAAACTCCCAATAAAATTCCTACCGACGAGACAGTAGCTTTAACTATTCCAGATCCGTTAAATAATAGATATTCTTATGCAGGAACAAAAATTATTAGTGAGATTATGGCAATTAATTACAGTAAATATTTTGAACAGGTGTTAATTTTTCGTCCACATAATATTTACGGTCCAGATATGGGTAGGGAACACGTTATTCCACAATTAATTTTAAAAATTAATGATTTATTAAATACTACTAAGTATCTAAACTCATCGAAAATAAAAATACCTATACAATTGCCAATACAAGGCGATGGACAAGAAACTAGGGCTTTTTGTTATGTCGACGATTTAGTTCAAGGTTTGGTAGTGTTGTTAGAAAAATCAACAGAAAAACTTGGGATCTATAATATTGGTACAATGAATGAAATATCAATATTACAAGTAATTGAAATAATAGCAAAAATTATAAACTGTAAAATAGAAACAGTTGCCAGCAAATTAACTTTAGGCAGTACTTTAAGAAGATGTCCAGATCTAGGCAAAATTACTAAACTAGGGTATATACCAAAAGTGTCTTTAGAAGAAGGTATAAGAGAAACATTAAATTTTTATATGCCACAAATGTGTGCACAAATATAATAAATTAGGAATAATAAAATGACAAAAAATTTACAACATGCTACTAGTGCTACTATAACAAAATGCCAAATTTGTGATAATAAAAATTTGACTCCAGTTATGTTTTTAGGTTACATGCCACCAGTTAATCAAATGCCATCTATAGCAGAAGAGTTAACTGAGCAATCAGCCTATCCTACTGCATTGTTAATGTGTAAAAAATGTAATTTAGTACAATTAGGTCTAATTTTGCATCAAAAAATTTTATTTCCATTAGAATACCCCTATAGAAGTGGCACTACAAAAATTTTACGTGATAATTTTGCAAATTTATACATAGAGGCTGCAAAATTAATTAAATTACAACAAGATAGTTTAATTATTGATATTGGTTCTAATGATGGGACATTATTAGAAAATTTTAAAGCTAACCATAAAGTTCTAGGGGTAGAGCCTACTAATGTTGGCGAATTAGCCAGGAAAAACGGTATAGAAACCATACAAGAATATTTTAGCAAACATTTAGCTGAGAAAATTTTATTACATCATGGAAAAGCTAAGGTTATAACAGCTGCTAATGTTTTTGCTCATATAGAAAATATAGATCCTATTATTGATGGTATAGTAATGTTATTAGAAAAAAATGGAGTTTTTATTTCAGAATCACATTATTTGTTAGATCTAATTGATACTTTACAATACGATACTATTTACCATGAACATCTTAGGTATTATTCGTTGCACAGTTTGCAATATTTATTTAATCAGCATGGATTAGAGATCTTTCATGCACAAAAAATTCCAACTCATGGTGGATCAATTAGAGTTTATGCGGCTAAAGAAGGTGAGTATCCAATAAGTGCAGATTTAAAAGCTTTGTTAGAAAAAGAACCAATAGCTGATGATCTATTAAGAAAATTACAACAATTTAAACAACGAGTAATAATTAGCAAATTAAAATTGCATGAATTATTTAAAGAAATCAAAGAGAAAAATTGTAGCATTTTTGGTATAAGTGCACCTTCTAGAGCCAGTACTTTAATAAATTACACAGGAATAGATGACGGTATTTTAGATTGTGTTGTAGAGGTTCCCGGATCTTTAAAAATCGGCAAATATATGCCAGGAACTATTATTCCAGTAGTTGATGAACAAGAATTATATAATTTTCAACCAGAATATGCATTAATTTTGTCCTGGCATATCGCTGAAGAATTAATCCATAATATTCGCAAGAAAGGATACAAGGGAAAATTTATTGTGCCGCTACCAGATGTGAGTATTGTGTAGGTATATTTAATGATTAATTCCACAAATAATTTAAAAGCTATTTTATTGTGGGCTGAAAAATTATTTATTAAGAATAAATTGTATTTTGGACATGGAACAACAACAGCATGGGATGAAGCAGTATTTATTGCAAGTTATGTTTTAAATATAGATTTATATAAAAGTAATTTGCCAGATCAAATTTTAACAAAAAAGCAAATTAATTTGTTTACTAAAATAGCATTAGAGAGAGCTGCTCAAAAAAAACCATTACCATATATAATTAAGACAGCATGGTTTGCTGGCAAAAAATATTATGTCGATCCAAGAGTAATTATTCCTAGATCACCATTTGCTGAATTAATTAACGATCAATTTAAACCATGGGTTAAGAACACCCCTAAAAGTATATTAGATTTATGTACAGGTAGCGGTTGTATTGCAATTGCTTGTTTCCATGCTTTTGCAAAGAGAAAATCACAAGTTAAAATAGATGCTAGCGATTTATCTATGAAGGCATTAAATGTAGCTAAAAAAAATTTACAATTACATAATATATCAAACAAAATAAACCTACTCAAATCAGATTTATTTAACAATATACCAAATCATAAATATGATTTGATTATTTCTAACCCACCTTATGTAGATCAAAAAACTTTCGATAAATTGCCGGAAGAATTTTATTTTGAACCAAAAACAGCATTAGTTGGTGGTAAAAATGGATTAGAATTAGTAATTAAAATTTTACATACTGCTGCTAGTTTTTTATCAAAAAATGGTATTTTAATTGTCGAAGTAGGCAGTATGTGGAAAAAATTAGTTAAGTTATATCCAAAAGTAAATTTTGTATGGTTAGAATTTAGTTGTGGGGGAGAGGGAGTGTTTTTATTAACTAAAAAGCAACTAGACGGAATGGATTTGTTATATCCGTATAATTGGAAATGACAACACCATTATAAAATTAATTAATTGTGGATTTAACTGTAATTTCTTTCTTGGAGCAAAAGCAAATAAAATATACTATTATAAAATTAAATTTTAAGGTAAAATGCATTTTTTTTATTATAAAGGACGTTTTAAATGAGCATGAAGAAAACAACCAAAAAATCAGCACCTTCCAAATCAAAAAATCTAGTTCTAAAAAACCTAGCGTTAAACGCAGTGCTGTTAAAAAAACTGTCAAAAAAGTAGTTGCTAAAAAGAAAACAGTTAAATCCAAAAAACCAACCACCAAGAAATCATCCACTAGCATTAAAAGGAAAGCCACAGTAAAGCCTAAATCTAAATAAACTTATAGTTTTTTTGGTTTCTAGCTTTGCAATATACAAAATTCGGCACTACTGCAAAAATTATTGACTCTATTCAGATAGGCATTTTCAAGATCACGTTTGGTGAAAATAAATTTTTGCAACAGTGCCGTTTTGAGCATCAAATCTAATTCTTTTGGCATTATTGTTATTCAGAAAAACTGGATCCCAGCTTTTGTTTTTATTTCCACTATGCGCTAAATTGATTTTTTCTGTTCACAAAAATTGAGTTTTGCTAAAACATCCTGTATGGTTAAATTAAAAGCGAAAATTGTACGGTTAAATCTCAAATCTAAATAGGAGGTAATAATTATGATCACGAACAATGATACATTATTAACATCTGTATACGCAGATCCTAAAGCAGCTGAGCGTACTTATAATACTTTAATAAACAAAGGGTATAATAAAAATGATATATCGGTGATAATGTCAGATCAAACACGAGATAGGTACTTTCTTAACGCAGATCTCCCTAAAAATAATTTAGGAACTAAAACTACTGAAGGAATGGGAGTAGGTGGCACTATTGGTGGAACTTTAGGTGCGTTAACAGCAGCTATAGCTGCTGTAGGTACAATCTTAGCTGTCCCAGGCCTTGGTCTTATTGTGTCAGGTCCTCTTGCTGCAAGCTTTGCTGGAGCCGGAGCTGGTGGAGCTGTTGGAACGTTAGTTGGGGCATTAGTAGGCTCGGGGTTTTCTAATGAGCATTCAAAACAATATGAAGAAGAAATCAAATCTGGGAAAATTTTAATTGTCGTAAAAACCTCTAAAGATAATTACAATAACCTTGAGAATGAGTTAAAAAATATTAGAGAAGAGACGGAAGAGGCTGCATCTTTATGTCATGCTTGATAAATACGGCATGCTTACGCCACTGCCATTAAGTTAAGCCATCCACCAGGCGGCGGCTAACGCCGCCACCCTTCTTCGAAGCGAAGGAGGGTTAACTACAAGTGTTCCGCCCTCTCTTCACACTAGTTTTTCCATGTGCAACAAAATCTATGATCCATAAGGACCCCCGTGCCCTAAGCCAGATCCATCTTTTTTGGTAGCAGCTTGAACATGTTCTTTCAATTTACCAGCAGCACCAGTTGCTACACCTTCTAAAGGAGCTATGCCTTGTTTAGCACCTTGATCAAAGCTTTGCTGAGTTTCTTTGACAGATGAGACATCAGTTTGTTCACAGCTAACACCAATCCAACGTAAAACTTTGTCTGGTAATTGATAAATTAATGCATAACATTTATTTACTAATGTAACGATAAAGAATTTAGTAGAATCATAAAAAATATTTATATTCTTACTTATATTAATGATCTTGTACTTAGACAGCAAGTAGATAGGCAATTAAATAAACAATTAAATAAAATTGAATTGTCTAAATTACCCGCCAGGACCCCCGTGCCCTAAGCCAGAACCATCTTTTTTTGTGGCAGCTTGAACATGTTCTTTCAATTTACCAGCAGCACCAGTTGCTACACCTTCTAAAGGAGCTATGCCTTGTTTAGCACCTTGATCAAAGCTTTGCTGAGTTTCTTTGACAGATGAGATATCAGTTTGTTCACCGCTAACACCAATCCAACGTAAAACTTTGTCTGGTAATTGATAAATTAATGCATAACATTTATTTACTAATGTAACGATAAAGCCGCTATATAAAATTAGCATAACTATCCATGAAAACATGCTAGTGCCGGTTTGTTGTTGCAATGTTGCAAAACTAAATTTAAAACCTAAATTTACCATGCTAATTATCGTGCTATATAATTTGGCTGCCATTATCAAGCCAACAACCATTAAGACTGGCCTTAAAAAAACATTAGCCATAATTCCTAAAGCTGGAACTACTTTACCTAGCTCGTCCTGCGCAGGCGTAATCAATCCTAAAGCCACTATCGGGGCTGCAACGATAGCTTCAATAACTAATGTAAACCATCCTAACGCAGTAACCACAAACATCATATAAGGTACCATTGGAGTATATACGGCAAAAGTAGCACCTATTGTCCAAATCATTCCTCCAAACACTAAAATAACTGGTAATAAGCCAATAATTAAGCTTAAAAATGAAATACCAGCCGAACCAGTAAACATGGTTGCTATGGTATTAGATACAAATGAGCCCATTACAATGCTAACCCAAAATTCCTCGGCAGCCTGCATTAACTTTACACCAAACATTGCCTGAGATAGCAAAGGATCATCATGATTATCTGATAAACGATGTTGAATATCTTTTAATGCAGTTTCATTAAAATTTAAGAATGATTCTATAAATGGTGCTACAGCATGATTGTTAGTTTTTATCTCTTCTAAGAATCTGTGTGCATTATAAGGTATTATTAATTTTATAGGTTGATTACCAGAAATCGCTAATTCGGTAGGCGGATTAAATAGATTAGAAATTGATCTATGTTTATTAGCTATGGCATCCATATAATTTTGAAGTTGTGCTGAGGTAACTCCGAAAGCAGCTGTTTGTAAGGTGTTTTTTATTAATTTTGCACTAGAGTAAAGAGGCTCTTTGATAGTTAAAGATTCAGTAGCTGTAGATAGTAAATTTTGCAATGTTCCTTGGCTAAGCAAGTAATAATAAGATCCTGCTGTAATCCAACCAAATGCTTTACCTTGGGTAATAACAGCTTCAGAAATAGATTGTTTATCTGCAGATATATGTATACCAATTTCATTCATAGCTTTTTGCTTAGTTAAACGAGACATAGATTTTTGGTACTCAGATATAGCTTTATATAATAGTCCAGGAGTGTTGGTAATATGATGTGGTAAAATTATATCGTTAGTTGGGGTTGGTCTTATCTTGGCTATTTCTTCGGCTATCGGATTGATATGATTAATCATAATAACTATCGCTTGTTTTTTTAGCCTAAAGGCCCAATTTAATATTTGGTTTTTTTGGCCAACGTTTGGGGTTATTGGATGATTATTTTGATCAATTAAATCAGTATCATCTAAAGAAACTGCTATTTCTATTTCTCCACAAATATTTTGTCTAGCTGGAATTCCTGGATCATTAATACCAAATTTTAATACTTGGCTTACACTATTAGCAATAGGTATAGGAGGATCTGCTCCTTCAAAATAATGATCCAATGGATACCCGGGAGCTGGAGCTATACCGGCAATAACTGGGTATGGTGCTCCGGTTGTAGCATGATTATGTTTAATACTTTCGTTAAGTATATTTATACACACTAAAGAATTAAATAAATCTTTTGCCAGAGCCGTACCGTTTTTCGATAAAGTTGTAATATCTTCTTTATTAATTTCAGCTTTTTGAGTAGCACTTATTCCTTGTGCTAAATTATCTAGCACAAAATCCCACATTTTGTCTGCAGCTCCAACACCATTTAACACAACCCACATTATTAAAACTTGTAATGACGAGTATCCAGAACCAGGAACAGGAGCTAATAATAGTAAACCAACTGCAGAACGTAATGGGATCCACACTGATGACCATTTTTTGCCCATAACTTGCCCTTCTTGGGCAGTATTTACTGTAGATATAGTGCTGACATAAGATAATATAATTACTGCTACAGCTAAAATGATGCTGTTGAAAATCTGAAATAAATTACTTAAAAATGAATTTGAATTAGTAGATCCACCTAAATGTATATTACCGATGCTGTCACCAAATATCATTCCCAAATATTCAATAGATTTATCTGTGGTTGCTGGATCAAATATGCCAGCAATAGCTTCGCTTGGTAAAGATATTAATATAAATAATATCGATAATAGGTATATTGTTGTTGATTTTCTTGAATTATTCATTAATTTGACCGAATTAGTTTAATTAATAAACTTATATAATATCCTTATAATAGAACTTTACAAGATCCTAAACCTTAGATTCTAATACGCCTCCCTCCAACTTTATAGAAGGAGGGTAATTTTATGACAAATAATTATTTTGCAGGTGTAGGTTTAGAGGTATTTGTTGGATCGTTAGGTTTATTTGTCTGTCCCATATGTTCATTGCGACGTTGATTACGTTTTTCCATATGTTCTCTACGAGCTTCTTGGCGTTTTTGCACACGTTCTTTTCTAGCCTCTCTGCGAGCTTCTTGGTGTTTTTCCATACGTTCTTTACGAATGGAGCGACGCTCTCTTTTTTCTGTATTACGCTGAGTGCGAATAGCTTCTTGTTTGTTTTTAATTACAGGTGCTTTTGTTGGTGCAACAGATTTTTCTGTAGGTGCTACCGTATTAGTATCGGTTTCTGCATATAAATCAAAGGCTTGTACAGAACTGCTTAGTATTAATCCAGCCCCAATTGCAATGATTGCTAATGTAGGTTTTTTATTCATAGTTATACCCTCGTTATTTTATTTTTATTATTGTTTTTTTTTTGATGTATATAACTAAAGTATAATCCAGATTTTTAATTTAGTTAATCAATATGAATAAAAATTTAAGTTTTAAGTATGAATGAATTTTAAAGAAGAATTATCAAAACCCCAGTGAGTCTGAGGTTTTGATATAAATTTATTTGACCCACAGGGAGAAATATTTCAATATATACTATTGATTTACTTGACCAGAATCTGGTTTGCTAGGCATAGCTCCTTTAACATCTCCAGCAGGGTTCTTATTTAAAGATTTTAATTTATCTTCAATATTGGTTTTATCTTTATCGGTATCTGTAGCTTTAGTAGTATCAGAAGATTTAGTAGCATCTGGTGTAGTAGTAGAATCTGTTGGTAAAGCAGTAGTCGTACTGCTAGTAGCTGGAGATGCGGAAAGATCAGTAGCAGCAGCCTGAACAGCAGAGCTTAAAAATAATCCAGCACTAATTGCAACTAATGCTATAGTAGGTTTTTTTATCATGGCTTCATTCCTTATTACTTTATTTTAATTACTATAAAATTTTTATAAACATATAAATGATATAAGTCAAGTATAGGCTATATTTTTATTTTATTATAATTGATTTAAAATGTTTAGTCACCAGCTTGTTTTATTTAAATTAACCTAATTAATATGATTTAAGTTTTATTTAACCAAAAAGATTAAATAGGGTATATTATTTTTTTTCAGGTTTAGGTTCAGATTTACCCAATAGATTTTTTAGTTTATCTAA
>CAIJNR010000024.1 GCA_903822055.1 uncultured Francisellaceae bacterium
GTTTAAAAAAAAGTTTGGTCATCGAAACAAAGCCAATTTATATTATGAATTACTTGCTGGTGGTGCTAGAACAAAATTATTAGAATCTGTGGTTAATTTTAATCTTGCTGAACTGATTAGTGAGAATAGCCCAATATTAGAAACGGATTTAATAAAAACATTGGGATTGCACCCATTACGTGCAAAAAAATGGTTGTTTTTGTTGGTACGAGAAAATTTTTTACACCGCAAAAAAACCAATGATGGTTATATTTATTCCTTAGGTTCAGTATTAAATACATTGTTTGTTAATAATGATCTTCAATGGTGGTTTTTCAAACAAATGGTTTATTCGTGGCAAACGATCGCATATGAAAAATTTTATGATGTACTAAAAGGTGGTAAAGTTAATATTACTTATCAATGGCCACCTAGAAATGAACAAGAAAGCATTTCTATTGAAAACTGGATGACAAAAACTGCAGCATCTCCACTTATTGCATTACATAGTGCGATAGATTTTAACGATGTTTCTCATTTGCTAGATATAGGTGGTGGGGACGGAACTATAGCATGCGCACTTGCTAGCAAGTTTCCTCAATTAAAAGTGACTGTGTATAATTTACCAAAAGCTTGTGAATTAGCCCGTATTAAAATCGATAAAGCAGATCTTGCAGATAGAGTCCATGTTATTGAAGGAGATTTTTTGGTCGATGATCTATTTCCTGTTGGATACGATCTAGTACTTTTTTCAAGAGTATTATGTGATTGGTCCCCAGAAACTGCTAAAAAATTATTATTAAAAGCCTATGAATCTATAGAAGAAGGAGGACAAGTTGCTATTTGTGAAGCATTTCAAGAAAATAACAAAGCATTTTCTTTGGCCTGGGAATTTAGATATATATTCTGGGATGAATTCGAAACTGAGGTATTCAAATCATCGTTAACCTATAAAAAAATATTAGTTGATATTGGATTTAAGATTAATTCGTTATCAAAAACATCTAATCAAAGTATTTATGCTGTGCTTATAGCAGATAAAATATAAAGTATTTCATTCAACAACATCACCATCTTCCATTAAATCATCAATTATTATGCTCTGATTAGATATGTGCTAACCTTAACTTGGACATGTTATTGTTACTATAGTAAAGTTTAGGGCGTACTCTAGTATGTCCCCGTGGAAAGAACTGACATTTTTTTAATATCTGCTTAATTTCGTTACAGTTAGTCTTAAATTCTTCCAAATGCAAATGAGGACCAGTCCCATGACCGGTGTTTCCAACGTTAGCAATCTGAATACCTGATTTAAGTTCTTGACCTGGTTTAAATTTAAGATGACAACTTGTATTATCTAAATGTGCAAATAACTGTATTGCATTACGTTCCGGACACCATACAGTAAGAGTATTACCGTAACCAGATCTAAGTTTTACCTCTAGCACCACCATTGGTTCTCTGGATATTATAGGATGTCCCATTACCTTAGCCTTAGGAACATTTTTTGGAACTAAATCAACACCATAATGGGGTCCAGTAACTTTTACACCATGAATTGTAAGAGTTCTACCCTTAGGAGTAGGAGCAAAATCGCTAGTTATTTGCAGTTCTACATCATCACCAAACACTCCACATTGATTTTTATTTATAAATTTCTTTAAATTGATCTTATTAACCATATCTTGTGTAGAAGCACGCGTAAGTTTAGGTTCTTCATTGGAATTTGTTGCAAGTTGCAATTTGCTTGAATAGAACAATGTTAATGGTGCTCTATTTTCTTGATCAACATGTGCATTGGTTTTTTTTAGATCATCAGAGACAGGTTGAGTATTATCTTTAGTCCTTGCAGGTTGAGTGTCTTTTACATCAGACGTTAACAAAGCAGCCATTTCTTTTCTTCTAGCTGCTTGTCCTTCCACACAACCTTTATTATATTTAGTTTTATGTACTAATTCGAATGCTGCTGTTGAATAATCTCCGCTTGCGATAGCTGCTTTAAATTTTTTTCCCATCAAGCCAGTACTATTATATGCTGTATCTACAATAGGTATCTGAACGTTAAGCGGTAACTTATCAAAATTTGGAATAAGTTTTTTACATTGCTGCAATTTTTCATTCAAACATATTTTAAATAATTTTTCGGCCTGCTGTTGATTAAGCTTAAGAGAATTAGACTCGATAGCTTGTTTAACATCTCCTTTGACGCCTATTTGGGCTAACTTTTCAGCGGCATCTTTACGGTTTAAGTTAAAACCAATACCAATATGAGGAACACCATTAACTTCATGCATGTGTAAATATTTCTCTGGATCTGTTCCACCAACTTCATGTTTTCTAACATACTCAGATGCTCGAGTTATTATTTGTTCGTCAGTATTAGGTTTAGTAGATGTATTAGTTTGATTTACCTCTCTTTCAGTTATAGCTACATCAACAGATGCATTATTAGCAATTTGTGCTAAAATTGCATCTTGCTCAAAACTCACATCTCGCGGAATCTCAACATCATATTTAGCGTTATAAACAATAGTGTAAACATTTAATAACGCTTTATATTCTTGATCTGCCATGCGTAATTCATAAACTTTATTTTCTTGATTAAACACCAATTTTTTGCCTAATTCTTCACAACCAGCTATAGCAATATTCTCAGTAATTAACTTACCGGCCGTGGTATATCTTTTGTTACCATTAGCATCAGTGATCTCTACTTTAGTATTAGTAGTAATAATTGGTTGTTCTTCCCGTAAAAAATTATCTTGTTGCTTTACTCTTTCTTCTACCGCATCTAAAGCCCCCTTTTTAAGAGCATCCATTTGTTTGTGATGTCGGTTTTTTGCATTATTATAAGCAGTTAACATGTTTTTAGCTTCTCGTTGCAAATAATCTGCAAACACGATTAAGCTACGATTTACTAGTGGAGTAACTACATCAGAATTAAATCGGTTTAGAGCCATATCACTCAGTTCTTTTGATTTGTTTTGCAAAAATCCATCAGCATAAACCTTAAAAGATTGTTCAAGATTAGCTAAATTTTCATTATTATGCATAGTAAAATCACTACCAACTTCTTGCATAATTGCTGTGCGATTTTTTAATTTTTTAGTAACGGATTGCATAACTTTATTACTAAAATGGTAACTTTGGTATGTGGCGTGTAACTCACCCATACTACCTGCTACGATGCTATATACCATCCCTGTAGTAGAATCAGTTGTTCTTGCTGCTTTTAATAAACCTTCAGACACTTGTGACATTGCGCCTAAAGTTTGCTGTGCTGTAGCATACTCGCGTGATGCTAATTCTTCTTGCTCCGCTTGCTTGAATAAGTCATTAATGTCGTTTATTGCATCTAGTTCTTTATTGCTAGCCATATAATGCGTTCGCATGGCGTTACGTAACTCATTCATTGCTTGATTATCACTACGCACAGCACCATTACCATTTAATTGATCTCTAATTGCAGTAGATAATGCTTTTGCAGTAATTTGTGATGCCGCACTTATAGTTGCGTTTTTAACCCGCATGCTAGTATATTCTTTTAGCATAGAGTTAAATCCACCAGATATTTTTCCTTCAACTATTCCAGTCATTTTACCAGCAATTTTCTTACCTATTGCTGGAACCACTACAGATAATACTACTTGTAGCGCAGAACTAATCATGTACTGCACCATGTCAAAATTTCCAGCAACATATGAGCGCACTGCAAACTCTATAGAATTCATACCAAAAGAGAATAACCAGAATTGTCCGGTAATTACTCCAGCAACCATAGCAGCAACACCAAGCAATAACGCCAACGTATTACGCCAAGTCCATATTTGTTCTAGAATGCGTTCTAATGATAATACCAAATGTTCATGTCGCCTATGAAATTCAAGCAATTCCTCTTTAGGTAGATCACGCAACCTTGAATAATCACCTTCGGTTTCTATCGAATTCATAGTTAATTTATATTTTTCAGCCAAATTTAAAATTCCCAACACCGTATGCCCAAGCTGTTTATCTGCTTCATTGCTACCGAATAATTGGGTTAATTCAGGGTTTTTTTGATTGTCACGAAAATATTGCATTTCCCCAGCACAAGAAGTACGTACTGCTATTTCTTTAATTACCTTAGATCTAACTAAGAATAAAAATAACTCTTCGAAGCTTTGTTCCTCTTCTGTTGTTAATTTTTCTTTATCAAATATGACCGTTTTAAACTGCGCAAAATCACCAATAATACCATCTGTATTTTTTCCATATAACTCACACATCTTATTATGAAATTGCTTTAGACTATCGGGAAATTCTATAAGCCCGCATTGGCCAGTTGCAGGATTTGCATAGTAAAAACGCTTTTCTTGCATACCAAAAGGTATTTCTAAACTTGCTTTTTTACTAAAGCGTATGCTCTTTATTTTATCACGTCGTATCAAACGTGCTAATATTTCTTGTGCATTCTTGATGCGTTTTTTCTGGTCAGTTTCATTTGCTCCATAAATAGAAGCTACAACTTCTAGTGATATAGGCTTACCAACCACTTTTTCAATTGCATTCAAATGAGTTTGGTAACAGAAAATTTCATTTTCTAATGCCTCTTTCAATTGATTGGCTAATTTACCGTAACGCTTCGTTATAGAATTTTTAATCTTTTCATGAGCTTCGTTACTTGCCAATAAACTAATAGATTGCTGTAGTTCCAAAACACGTTGATTAATGATTTCTCCAGCACGCTTTAGATGAGTACGAGCTTGTTTTCTTGCCTTCATATCGCCGTTTCTTAACCAATTATGTGCTATACCTAAGTGCGCAGCAAAAGCATAATTAGGTTCTTGTTTTATAGCTTCTTGATAACATTGGTTTGCATCATCATGTTTACCTTTATCATCATAATGTTGCCCCATTTGAATTAAATTAGTCCACCTATTTAAAAACAAAAATTTTCTATCGTGAGACGATAATATATTAAGCATACCTTGCTTAAATACAAGAAATTCTGCATGCGCTTGTTCATATGGATATTCTGGGTATTCTTCCATTTTTTGGGCAAGTTCATCTAACCATAATTCCCAATACCCCATTAATCCATGCAATTGTTGCTCTACCCAAAAAGGATCGTTCTTTTTGCTACACAATTGTTCTCTAATTTCAGATCTGAACTTGCTATACAACGTAAATAATTGCGCTTCTATAGTTATCGGTAACATTTTCTCATGCTGCAATTTATGTAATTTAATCAGCATGTTATTGTTGCGCAATTGCAATAACGTAGAAAATGATCTGTTCAGTGGATCAACTACTATTTGTTGTCCACTACCAGGTAAACCTTTTCGAGCGGAACGACCAAATATTTGCTCTAATTTACGTTCATCCGGTACCGGAGTCCACCATTCTAATTGCTCCTCAGTGACATTACATGGCTCTCCAGTACTAATAGTAAACAGTCCACCTTTAACGTCTGTACTAACTTGCAGATCTGTTCCACGCCCAGAAAGGTTAGTAGAAATTATTATTTCACCAGGTTGTAGTGGTTGTGCTTCTGTGCCTCGCGTAAAATCCTCATGTGATACCAACCTATGGTGTAATCCGTTGGTAAATTCTTTAGTATTTTGTAAATATTCATATAATTGCTTTGCAGTATCAATAGTTTCACAAACCACTAAAATAGCTCTGTTTTCTTTAATTTTATCATCTATGCTTGCTGCTATAGACGCAAATTGTTCAGTTTGATTTTTAACAATCACTGGTGATTCTTCAAAAAATTTCCTGTAGCAAAACCGTGGAATTCGTACAGTATCTAAACCAAACATTTCCTTATAAAATTTCCTGGTATTTACATCACCAGCAGTGCCAGTTATTCCTAAAACTCCACGTACATCTTGAGATTGCTTTACTTTCTTTAATACCGAATTGTATGCTCCTTTTAAACTCAGACCAGACATACGACGAGTATTAACCATTTCTAAAAATTGTTGTAAACCATTGCTAAATGTAGTGTTAAATTTAGTAACCCCCGTACCCTGATCTATTACATACAACTTTTCTTCATCATTATTCTCAACATCTCGTTCACAAATATATATACCATCTCGTTGCGAATATAACGCTTCTACTGCATTATTTATGAATATTGGCAACCTACGTGTTAAATATGCAAGTAATCTATTAGGAACAGAAAAATCTCCAGAACATATTTTTTTATTAATTGATTGTTGAATTTGTTGCTTATCTTCTTCTGTTAATCCTGCTTGTGGATTAGTTTTAGCAGATAAATATTCACAAACTGTCCTAAAAATAATACATAATATAGGATTTAAAGACTTTAATTCCGGATCTTGCGGTGACAAATATAAAGTATTCAGCATCTCCTCTACCAATAAACTATCGGCTTCATCTATAATAGCAATTGCACTTCTATTGCTATCAATATTAGTATTAAAGAATTGATCTAATAATTCCACCCTTTGGAAATCCGCCATAGTTCCATATAATATAGTTGCCTTATAGCGTTCAGCTAATACTTCTTGTTCCTGACACTCTACCCCAGAAATACATTCCACTGTATATCCAAAGATTTTAATAAATTCTTTAATACTACTTACATTATCGGCAGCTAGAGCAGACGAACTTGTTATCACATCAACTGGTTTACCCATAAAAGACAGCATAACTGCTAATATCGCAGAAATCTCAGTTTTACCTTCTCCAGTTGCTATTTCTGCTATTTTACTCGCACCATGTTCATTACCATGCAGCATAGTTACGACTGCCGCCAACTGTACATTACGTGGATAAAATCCTTTAATACACTTTAACCCTTGCGCTACAATTGCTAACAATACACCTTGGTGCTGTTGTAGTTCCTCAGAACCTCCTTCCTCTCTAAAGATGCGAGCAAAATTCTTTATATCTATAGTATTCCAAGTTGAAATAGGTTTTTTCTCAAGATTAGAAACAATGGTCTGATTTTGCACAGAAAGATTATTATTAAAAACCTTAAAAAACTCTGTTACTTCTGGTATATGCTGTTCTTTTGGTTCTATACATCTTCCAGTAATCAATTTCTCAACTATAGTTAATTCATGAACTAATGGTGACAAACCTTCAACATCCGTGCTGGCATTAATGCCCAACAGACTATTAATGCTGGCATTATATGGATCATCTTTCATTATTGACGTAATATCATCGGTTTTTAATTCTTTCTTATGGTTTAACTCGTTATGAAGAGCATCTATGATTTCTGGATTACTCCAACCAGATTCATTAAGCTTTTTTATTTGCGCATCACCAAGTAAAATTTTACCAGCGTAACATTCATTAAATAAGGTTAACACTTCGAATATATTACATTTTTTAGTTTGCAAATTTAAAACTAGTGATTCTATAGTAGATCTGTTTAATTTGCTTGCAGCTTCGTAACGTAATAGAATTTCACATAATTGATCACGATCTAATTCTGAACTCTTATCAGATAATGCTATACCTAACAACCTTGCATGCAAGTTTTCTACATATAAGACTCGTTCCCATCCTGATAGTGGTAAATTACCTAAAGTATTAAATACTCTAGTATCCAACACAACAATTTTCTGTAATTCTTCAGTTAGTCCCAATATCTCGTTTACAGACATACCGGCACGTCCCGCACGTATGTTTTTAATCTCTAAATATATTCTATTTGCTAAAATTTTTAATATAGCGGAATTTTGCACTTTAGATAATGCCTTAGAAAATTCTTCTAACAATGATTGTTTTACTGATAGCTCTTCTGTTGCTAATAAAACCTCCATAGCAGTATATGCTTGCTCCATATATAATACTAAAGGCCAATTTTGCGCTGTATTGGTTGATAATAGTCTGCAAATTCGTTCTGGATTATTAGTCCTACTTAAAATAGAAATTAGTTCAACTTTTTGTTCAAAAGTAAACTTAGCACTATCGATATTTTTAGTTATGCAATTAGCAGCGGTTGGCCAATTGTCATTTTGATCTATAGATTGTAATCGTTGCCAATTATCATGCCACGCATACACATTATTAGTTAATACGGTTTCATATGTTGTAACTTGCTCGGAAACTTGATCTATTAGGTTGTGACTATTGGTTAACAATAATTGATCTATAATCGACTTACATTTATTTACGGTAGCAATTGCTGAATTTCGTTTTTCTTGCAATTCATTTTCATTACCATCAATTTCATCATCAGAATCATCATCTGGACTTATAGTTTCTTGATCTTTAGGATCAATTTCATCATCAGAATCATAATCTAGACTTATAGTTTCTTGATCTTTTGTTGTGTTATCAAATAAATTAAAAAAATCTTCCGCAATAAACCCATCTCGCAAACACTTGATTAACGTTGGAAAAGCGTCTACTAAATATGTAACATTATTAACATGCTTAGATAGATTATCATCTATTTGATCTAATATAGTCCAAAAACTTTTAAGCCTAAAAACTAGATCTTCATTTGTATAAATGGATAATATTTGCTCTAACATATTAAATAAATCATTATTTAGTGATTGTTGCGTCTGATCAGGCAAAGTAACCCAACGTTGCATACGTTGTCGGTATAATTTTTTTACCGCATACAATATTATTTCTCGTGTGCATTTATATTTAAAACTTCCCCCCAAACTCTGACACAAAATATCAAAATTTTCTAATTCACTAAGATCATCCACAAATATATAATTTTTTATTAGCACTTCTTTTGCTGCCAATACACATTCATTAAAATAATCAGCACATTTTAATGTGTTCTGCGTTTTAACCAGCATAGCTAATTTATTTTCTAAATCACATGATAAATAACTTCTTTCTATATAACTTTTATCGTTACAGTCCGCCAGCAAAGTAATACTTGCAAATATTGCAATGTCCAGCTTATCACGATAAATGTGTGAAATTTGTTGCATCAATGCTTCTATCCGTTGTTTGCGATGAGCAAATTCATAACTCATATAAGCAGCATCTAAAGCTGATTGTTCAATAGCACCTAAATGAACTGGAATTTTTTTCTGCAAATCTACTAGCGCCTGCAAATGAACAGCATTAGGTTTGGATAACAATAATTTTTTAAAGGATGTCTTGATAGAAGGTATTAATTGTTTATTATCAACACTGTGAGGAACATGCTCAGTATTCATTAATACATGTGATTCCTGCTGATAACTATCTGTTAGACAATCAAACGGAACTATTCTAGAAAGCGAACAAATAATTTCTTTAAAATCTTGCGAAGATTCGAAGTTTTTTAAGAAGTTATCAATATATAAATCACTATTCAACTCTAAACATTTTGCTATATTCTGATCATCAAACAATTCTGCATTAACCCCACCAACAGTACTAACATTTTCAGTAAGTGATGTGCGTGCAATAACAACCGGCAACTCTTTATTAGTACCAAACTGCTTATAATCATGATTTTGACGGATCTCTACTGTAGCAGCAGTTTCTATTAAAATTTTATTTTTTAACGATTCAACACTAGCATACTGTTCTTGGATATTTTCCAACTCTTTCTGCGCTTTATCTAAATTTGCATTTACTGTTACTAAAGTTTGTTGCGCTAAATCTATTTCATTTTCTTGTTCAAGTGCTATACCGGCATTGGTTGTAAAATTCATCCATGTACCAAGATCAATTTGTGGTAAAGCAACTGCAACAACTTCTTGTTGCAGTGTGTTATCTATATTTGCAGATGTATGGGTCTGCACGCGGGTTAAATGCTGATTACGCGTATCAAATCCATTACCATTTTGTACAAATTCAGTATATTCTTGCTTCCACGAAAACCACCCCCAACCACGCGTCCTATAGGCTGTTTGTTGCTTTAACTCATAACCCTTAAACTCCAAATCTGCACCACCACAAAAACCTGTATAAGTACGTGCATGATCTATACCACGTTTACCATACTCTCCAGGTGTCCCATCAACACCACGTTTACCTGGTTGACCAGATTTGGCGGATTTTTCTATATTCTGAAACTTTTCCATAATGTCTTTATTCTGCTTTTCACCTTCAACAACAATAATAATTCCATTATTACCTCCACCACCAGCACATCCACCACGACCACCGGATCCTGCTTGACCACCAGGATTACCTAGTTCTCCACGATCTAACATAGTTCGACTACATATGTACCAATCATCCATAAGATACCCATTAGCACCATGATTACCAATTACACCATTATCACCATCACCACCAAATTGACCGTTAGTACCTACGCTGCCATCTGCCTTTAAATCTATATTTTCAAAGCCTTCCAGTTTACTTATACCACGAATAAAAATATTGCCAGCACTCATACCTGGAACACCTTTTCTACCATCAGTCCCATTAACGCCAGAATTTTGCCATGAATTACCACGATAATCTTTACCACTTTTTGCTTTTAAAATATCGTATTGTACAACTGGCAATCCTGAAGTATTTATTTTGTATTGTAGTAATTGGTTAGAGACACATACTTTTACATTATCTCCAACAATAACCACATCAGTAGAAGGTAAAATTAAATCAGCATCTAAAAACACTGCGCTAGATGCGATAATTTGTACTTCAGTAATTCCCTTAATACATAATTCTTTGAATTTTTTGTGTTTAAAGATTGCAGTTATAGCGATATTATCGCCAGATATTTTACAATAACTTTTACCAGAAACTATTTTTTCTTCTACCGTTAAGGCAGTATTATTTTTTGCTCTTGCTGTTAAAAATCTTTCCAGTATGTTTAGCTCTTTCTGTATCAATGTTACTGGTGAACTATTTGACAACGGCGACAAATCAATTAATGTTTTAAAATCGGCGCAAGATAACGCACCTTTGCTTTCACGACATATAATGTTGTTTGTTATTTTACAGGATGCTATGCTATGCAATATATTATTCTGCGTTTGAGAAAAGACGGTGCACGCTTCATAATCACTAAGCAGTTCATCTATATTTTTCTCAAGAAATAATTTTATAAATTTACTTTTTTCTACGTCAGTTAATTTATCTTTGTTTTTTAATCTGTTCCATTTGTTACATTCATATTCTGCCGTACGATGTTCTTCTTTATATTTACCTATTACCCCCAGCTGTCTTAATTCTTCATTTTTTAACACACCTTTTACTGCTTCAGTAATAACTTCTATGCATAAGTTTTTCTGATCTTGCAACGTTACTGCAACACTATTTTTTAGATCTACGCCAGCAATAACTTTCTCTAATTCTTCCTTAGTTTTTACAACATTAATTGCTATTATCCATTCTTTGTAGATTTCTAAGAAAGTAGCATTATGTTGTTGTTCATGTTTATTTACCAGCATCTTTTCTACGCAGAGTTGTAATATTGCTTTTTGTTTCAATATTTCTTGTTCTTGTTTTGTTGCTATTTCCGCTTGTTTACGATTTTGAACAGTTTGATATATGGACTTAGTCGCTTCAACCATTGAGTGTAATTTAACTTCAAGATCATCCGTAGTAATATTGCCTTCATCATTAACAGTTAAGTTGTAGTTTGTTGTTTTTGACGATAAACTTTGTTGAAGATAGTAATTTAAGTATCCTTTATTTACAACAAAAACCACCGCTTCCTCCCCAGAAATGTTGCGTAATTGTTCTACACAAGTTATTATGGGTATCATTGATTGCAACAACATTCTATAATGAAATTTAAACGTAAAGTTAGTTTTGTCAGCATTGGTATATTCACATTGAAATACCTGAGAGGATCCTTGTTCTGTTGAATTTTCCCTATCCCCATCAAAACCGATCAATTTTCCAGCAATAATTGCCTCTTTAATTTCCAGCGTTGAATATCCTTGCAATACACTTTCACATGTCAACTTAAGTACTTCGAGTACGGTGATTTTTAAAATGTCTGTTATATTCTTTTTTGCACCTTGTTTAATATCAACACAAACACAAACCTCTCCATTTGCATCGGTTAAACGTGTATCAATATTTTCATTGTTGATTGGTTTAAACAGACCAGTCTCTGGAAACATACCTATTTCTAAAAATGATGCTTCATCAAAAATATTTTTAAAAACTAATTCGCCATCATTACTATCTATTAACGTAAAAATTTTTGATAAGTAATTATTATTGACACATTTTTTTATTTGTTCGGCATTAAAAGCATCTAAAAACTCTCTATCAGCAAAGTTTGTATTGGAAATAGTTATTTGATACAAATCATTGTTTAGTTCTTTAATATGCAGATCGTCAACTGTCAAGCTAGTGTGGTCTTTAAAAAATCTTTTTACTTCTTCTATAGTTAACATCAAAATACCTTAAAAAATATAATTATTTATATAATTGATTATTTGAACAAGAATTATGGTCCAAGCTTTGGTAAATCAGTGGAGCGTTGCTCAGTCTTTATAGTATTTTGTGGATCATCGCTTTTATTTTGTTCTACTTTAGAGCTAGGTCCACCACTCAACAATAACTCCGTCCTCGATTGTTCATCAAATGTTACAGTTGAATTTATATTTGGATAAGCACAAAAATCTTGTCCATTTACTTGAAATGGTTTTTTTGGATCTATAGGAAAACCCTTACTAACCGAACCAAATGGATGAAAAACATCATACTTTATTAACTCTTGCACAAAACTATATAATTTTCTTGGGATATTTATGTAATTTAAATACTCAAATAATTTGTTATACTTTGCATCACCATATAATGTTGTCAGGTGAGTATGTTCCACCCCTGAGCATGTTGCTAATTTGTTAAAAAATTGTTGATCGTAACACTCACCCAAACCAAACGTAAACATTCTTGGCAATTTATGTTTTTCTCTTAGCGCATCCAATTGTTTAATCACGTCATCTTGAGTGATACCATTACTACTATTATCTTCACCATCCGTAAAAACCACTATATTGACATTGCTACTATAAGTTTCACCTTGAATATCATCATTTATTCTTAATAGTTTTTCCCGCAATGTTAAATTTAATGCCGTACGCCCATCGCAACACATCTGCCTTATCACATCATCTTGCAATTGAGCAATCGTAGTTTTCACACCATTATATTCGCGTCTCCACGCCAATAGTTTTTTATGTTGTTGGTTAAATATAACCACCTCCAACAGATCTCCAGGTAATGTTTGCTCGTAATATTGCTTAATAAACTGAGCTACTATTTTCTTATATTGATCGAAAAACCCTTGCATACTACCACTAACATCTAAAATAAGTATGCAAGTTTTAGTCTCTGGTATTGGATTTTTTGGAGAAAAGAAAAATGGAACAATTTTATTTTCTGAATTTTTACCAAGCAAAAAACCGTCACCAAAAGCACTCAACATATACGAAAGTAAATGTTCTCTATTAATACTAAATTTTAATGATTGTGCTTCTTTATGCTTCTCATCACCACCTTGTGGTAACATGTTTATCTGAGGTGGAGTCATAATATATAACAAACGTTTATAAGAAAATTTTATTTCCACCTTATCAGGCGTTGCAGTAGTAGGACATAATCCATCACCAAGATAGCGTTCACACGATAACAGTTTATGACTTCTCAAAGTGTTAGGTGGATTTTCACTATTATCAATATCATTTAGTAAATCTATAAATTTATTTAAATCCGAATTCTTCGCATTAAGAGCTTGTTTTATTGCAAATATTGTTATAGAAGAAAGTACAGTATTGATTATTACCGCCACCCCTCCAAGAAAATTTTTAGCTAGCGGTAAAGCTAGTGGTTGTTTGGTTGCTATACCTAAACTAATTTTTAAACTACAACCATCATCTATGCATTCTGATACTTTAATGAATTTATTTGGTACAGATGATTGAACATTTTCTATAGGGAGGTTTAGATCAAGTAAAAATCCTATCTTTACAAGTCCAAGACTATCGAGATCTGTTTTATTAAACAACTCTTGCAATAATTCTATTCCATTATGTTCTTTTATTCTTTCGTGGGTCTCTGATGATAAAATACAATCTTCTGTAGCCAAGATCTCTGTTGTAGACTCTGCTGAATCAGGAACTTTAGTTATTGCTTTCATTGTATATTCAACATTATCGCGAATGCTAGAATGACTTTGCAAAACATCTCCCAATAGCTTTTTAAGCAAATTATGCTGCTCGATAGATTTAGTGACAACAATATAATCCGTATCCGTAACTTCCATTGTAAAATTATCTAAATCCTGATCATGAATTTTTTTTCTTAATAAAGTTGCCAACAGTAACTTTACTGTATCGGATTGTGACAAGTGTTGTTGTATTTCTGTTGTAGATACCATAATGTATAATCCTTCTAATACTACTTAATACATAAAACGTATTAGAAAATCGTCTAATGCATTTTAAATCTTGTAATCTTTAGTGTTTTTATGTGCATTAAACAAAAAGAATATCCTATACACCATACCAAATCTTTACCTAAGTAAAATTACATTAGATAAAATATGCTGTTAATGCATTAATTCTGATTACTCAAGCTTTAAATGTTAAACTTAAGGAGGGCACGTTCCTAATAAGAAAATACTTATACAATTTTAATTTTAGGAAGTACTGTGGATGTGTTTTGCTGTTTTATCAAGATTAGACAATATATTTAACGCCCAAGCTAACCTAATGTTATGCTTGCCATAATGCTGTGTTTGAATTTCTAAAGTTTTAATAATATATTTTTTTGCAACATCAGTATTGTTTAATAAACCTTCTACTTCAGCAAGATAACCAAGCACCCATGCATATTTAATATGGTGGATTCCATATTTGGCACCATATACTTTAAGACTATGTTCTAACAGATTTTTAGATGCACTATAATTATTCAGTTCTTTATAGGCTATAGCCATTCTTACATATGTCCATGCCGTAAGAATATGATCTTTACCATATAAATTTATTTGAATTTCTAAAGCTTTGGTAAACAATTTAATTGCTTCATTGAAATTATCAAGTTTTATATTTAAATACCCTAATTTGGTGTAAATCCATGCAATATCTCCAATAACAGCATGATGCCTATAATTATTATGGATTTTAAGACTATGCTCTAATAATTCTTTAGTTTCTTTATATTTATGTAATTTTCTATATGGTGCATCTAATAATATTTCCACCTTAGCAGTTTGTATAGAATCTAATCCATAAATTTTTTTAGATCTTTGCAAAGCATTTTCAATTAATAAAATAGCCTTATCATATTGTCCTATTTTTAAATAACATGTTCCTAGCTCAGATAATGTATCTATATTGGTATAAAAATCTTTTATGCTTTCCAGCATGGCTATAGCTTTTTGAAACTCACCTAAATACCTATAGGCTCTACTAACTTGATATTTTAATTGTTCTTTCTCTAAAAAATATGCTGCATTATTTAGAATTTTTTCTGCCTGAAGTACTAAAACTTTTATATTGGGTAAATTATCATCATCAATATATTTAATTAATTGATCATGTATTATACAACTCAAACACTCCGGCTTGGATTTTATCAATATCTTTTCGTTAATTAATGACATTTGCAAAGCATTATGACTAAAATAAATAATTGTAGCAACACTAATGGAAAGCATTATCAACATCACAATTATCTTCATTTTAGTAGATAAAATTTTTAGAAAATTATATTGATCCGTCTTTTCATTATCACTTATATTTTGATTATCACCACTACTAGAAACCAGCAAAATCTTATTTTTTAATGCTGTTCCATATTGTTGCTCTAAAATCAAATGATAATGATCTATTATCGATTGATGATTTTTAGAAGATTCTACAAAATCTAAAATTTTCTGTCTGGAACCACAACCAATTTTTAGCATAATATTTCTAATGTGAACTTCAACTGTTCTGGAAGATATTGAGAAAAAGTAAGCTATTTTTTTTACACTCTTACCATGAAGCAAACAAGCAATAACATCAATTTCTCTATTGGTAAATATGAGATTTTCTATAATGTTTATTTGTTGAAAATCATCTAGATTATTATTCATTGTTTCTATTTTTGAACCATATGTGGTTTATTTTTTATATTGTACCCTAACAACTTTGATCAGCGTTTGGTTATCTGGTTATTCTTCAATAAGATTAGACATGAAGAGACCTTACTTAGTATTTTACCATCAAAAAATTAATATATAAAGAGGTTAGGTCAAAAATGAGCCAATTTGCTTGAAATTGCACATATTTTAATTGCTTTATGCTGCCATCTTAGAAAGGCTGATAAATTCTTGAATTTTAGATAAGCTGTACTTATAGCAGATAAAATATTTTACCCAACAACATCACTATCTTCTACTAAATCACCAATTTTATTACGATAAAACTTCAACCCTAATAGTACTATTAATGATACGCTAGACGCTACCATACTACCTATAAAAATTGTTGATAACCAAAAAGTTTCAGCTAAAACACCAGCAATTAAATTACCAATAAAAACTCCGCAGCCACTAACTAAATAAAACAATGCAAATGCTGTACCATGAATATTAGGAGCACTCATTGCAACTAAAGTACGTAAGATCCCTTGAGTAATCCCCAAATGCATTCCAGTTAATATAATGCTAATAATAATTGTTAAATTACTATCAGCTAATAACCATACAACATTCGCTAATATTAAAACCATTAAACCAACAACCAATAATCGTTCTGTTGCAGCTTGAGTTGCAAATTTGCGACTCACAAACGCAAAATAAGAATGACTTAAATCTGAAATAATAATAATTAATGGTAACCAACATACCGACCAACCAAATTGTTTAACTTTTAATGTTAAAAATGATTCACTAAATCTAGCGATCATTAAAAAAAATGTTACAAATAAAATTCCCCAATAATACCCAGAAAATTTTTTTAAATCATAAATATGCACAAAAGATTGTTTATTGTTAGCTTGAATTGAATATGGATCATATTCGCTAATATGATCTTTATTCTCTTTGTTAGGTAAATTATTTTTAAAAACCGGATCTTTAACAAATAACAACAAGATTATAACTGCAATTAATGCTGGAATTAATGATATATAAAAAATAACCTGATATTTAGGACCAATTAAAAACATAATAAATATTGATAGTATCGCTCCAAATACCGCCCCCAATATGTATATAGCCTGCCTAAATCCAAAGGCATAACTTAAATTGTCGGGATTTAAATCAGCAATTAATGCATCTGTTGGAGCCGATCTTATTCCTTTAGCAAAACGATCGATAAATCTTGCGAAAAATATCATGTTGTAGGAAGTAGATAAAGCTAGCATTGGTTTAGTTATAACACTAAGAATGCTACCTAATAAAATCAAGATATGTCGTTTTCTTAACCAATCACTAAGGATGCCAGAAAAAACCTTAGCAGCAAAGGCACAAAATACTACTATACCCTCTAAATAACCTATTTTTGCATAACCAACATGTAATGTTTCTGTTAAAAAAATAGGTAATACAGACGTAGCCATCATCGATGCTGTAGACCAGCAAAAACTGACTAAAGAAATTGACCAAATTTTATTTTTCTGTTGCACTGCTAGAACTAATAGAACTAAAATTTGCATTTAGCAAATTAACAGCGTTTCTTTCTAATTCTGGCATACCTAATGAACTATATGCTTTAGCCATTATATTTAATGCTGGTTCTATCGCTAATGTTTCATCAAAATCAGATATAATTAAATTAGCTCGATTAGCGGCTGCCAAATATGCACGTTTATCCAAATAATATTGCGCTATATATAATTCATGAAATGCAAGTTGATTACGCAAATGTAACATACGCTGTCTAGCATCTAACGCATATTTAGAAGCTGGGAACCTTTCAAGTAAAACTTTAAAATCATCAAATGATTGAACAGCAAAAGTTGGCTCTCTCCTGCTTCGATCAATTTTAAAAATCCGGTACACAGTACTGTAATATTGGTCATACCCAGACAATCCTTGCATATAATGCGCATAATCTACATGTACATGATTAGGATATATACGTACAAATCGATCTGCTGTAGCTTTAGCTTGAGGATATTCTTTTTTACTATAATAAGCATGCATTAGAGCTAATTTGGCTTTATCTGCATAATTACCATAAGGGTAATTAGATTCTAACGCTTCAAAATCCTTTACTGCATCAGAAAATTTACCTTTTTGGACATTATTTTTACCTTGAGTATAAATCTGCTCTGCTGATAACCCAACATACATATCTTTCTTTTTGGAAGAGCAACTAACTAAGCAGGTTGTGCTAACGCAAATGTTTATTAGTAATAATACTAATTTAACTGTAGTATTAACCTTGTGACTTCTTAAGTTACTATTTAATATACATTTTTTTGAGAAATTTTGAAAATTAATGTGCATATTCATCTTTTAATTTAATAAATTTTTTAACAAAAACAATTTAAATTTATACTACCCGATAGTATTATTAATAACAATATTAATAATCTATAAAAAAACATTAGGTGATTTTATAACAACAGACATACAACATATTAGGTTATCGGGAATTATACCGTTAGATTTCGCTGGTAAACGATTAGATCAAGCATTAGCAGTGTTATTTCCTGCTTATTCTAGAGAAAATTTAAAACAATGGATTTTAAATGGTTCCTGCTTAATAAATGACCAAACACTGCAACCTAAATTTAAAGTTAAAGGTGGCGAACTTATAAATATTTCTGCTCAACTTGAATTACGTAATCAAAATTGGCAAGCCCAAGATCTACCAATAAATATAATTTATGAAGATCAAGATCTTTTAATATTAAACAAACCAAGTAATTTAGTAATGCACCCAGCAGCAGGTAATTGGGTCGGCACACTACTCAATGCTATATTAAATCATCATCCAGAATTAAAATTCCTACCAAGAGCTGGAATCGTGCATCGATTAGATAAAGATACTACTGGTTTAGTTATTATTGCTAAAACTCTATTAGCTTATAATAACTTGGTCTTACAGTTAAAAAATCGCAAAATTACTAAAGTTTATGAAGCAATAATAATTGGCCAATTAATAGCTGGTGGTACATTGAATGCACCTATTGGACGTCATCCACGCAATAGACTAAAAATGGATGTTATAGAAAATGGAAAACCAGCCATCACTCATTATCGAGTATTAAAAAAATTTAACAATCACACCCATATTAAATTAGAAATAGAGACAGGCAGAACTCATCAAATTAGAGTACATATGAATTATATTCGCCATCCAATTTTTGGAGATCGACTATATGCACCATCTAGACTGGAAAATACTCAAATAAAAAATTTCCCACGACAAGCATTACATGCTAAAGAATTACATTTCCAACACCCAACGGATGGCCAGGATTTACATTTTAATACTGTTTTACCTTTAGATATGCAAAATTTGCTTGATATTTTAAACAAAGAAAACTTTTCTCGTTAATATTGTAGAAAAATCAATGGATTCTATGAACATACTTAAACCACACTGGCCACAACCAAAAAATATTCAAGCCTTTACTACACTAAAAGAATGTAAAATAGAAGATCTTAATTTACCAACAAATAAATTTTTAATAACCCAAGAACATGGCATTAATATTTTACCAGCTACCAATTATACATCAAACCTACCTGTTACTGCAGACGGTAGTTATACTAAAGCAAAACACATGGTTTGTATGGTTAAAACTGCAGATTGTTTACCAATTTTAATTACTAATTCTTCTGGAAGTTTTGTTGCTGCAATTCATGCTGGATGGCGTGGTTTAGCAAGTGGCATAATAGAAAATTTTTTTGTTCAAACTAAATCGCTGTGTTTAAATTCTAAAGATCTACTTTTCTGGTTAGGGCCTGCAATTAGTCCATTAGTTTTTGAAGTGGGTGAAGATGTATTAGAAAAATTTGGAGTTTTTAATTCTAATGTTAATTTATCTGATTTTCATTTATATAAACCTGCTTTTAAAAAAATTAACAATATAAACAATGTTAATAACAAATACTTTGCTGATATTTATCAAATAGCTAAAATTGCTTTAGCTCAATTCGGGATAGAAGATAGCCAAATTTTTTCAAAAAACTGGTGTACTTATTCACAATCAGATTTATTTTATTCCTATAGGCGCGAACCACTTAATAACAATAGAATGTACAGCTTGATTTGGATTAGTTGAATTATGTATATTAGCTTTTTATTTTGTGTTAGGGAAATTTATGATACTCGAAGTGTTTTTATCGTATTCGTCTATAGAACGTAAAAATTTGAGGATTAGAGTGCTTGCTTTAAATGATAATGATTTTATTGACTTAAACCAAGAACATTTTATTGCATTGTGTGAAGCACTGCTAGATTGTACTGATGTAGAACAACTTTCTTTGGAAAACAATCAGCTTGGTAATCTAAATATAGATCGATCAAATACATTAGGTATTGCGTTATCACGACTACCAAATTTAGAAAGATTATCTCTAAGACACAACCATCTTAATGTCGCAACTACACAATCTTTAATTAAAGGATGCTGTAATTTGCAAATGATTAGGCTTAGAGGTAACTACTATACAAATGAGGATTGCATTCAGTTAAAAAAATTGATAATAACTAACAACAACAAAAAAGGACTGAAACTATTCAAATTTTTAATTCTCCCAGACGATGAACTCGGCAAATTAAAAATGCTTGATTTAAGTTGTGATAATTTTGCTCATAACAATAGTGCAACAGACTTAAAAAGTTTAGGCGTTACATTCTTATTATGTCCAAAATTAACAGGAATTAATTTGGATCATAATAATCTTTGTCAATTAAGTACTAGTTGTTTACATGCGTTGGGTGACGCAATATCAAAATGTAAAAATTTGAAAAAATTGTCTTTAAACGGTAATCACCTTGAAGTTTCATTTATAAAATATATTACAGAAAGATGTAGTAATTTAGCAGAACTTAGACTTGATCTTGAGTATGACGACACAATATATATAAATGAAGAGGAACATCAACACTTACAGCAACTAAAACAGTGTATAGCTAACCGTAATAGACAACAGCTTGTCAGCCCTAAATTTGTTGTAAGGTGATTTTTTTAAGAAATTTTATTGTTCTCCAATTTTTGGTTACATTTTTGTATTTCTTGGTTAATACTTGCCAACAAAACATCTAAACTTTTTTGAAGTTTTTGAGGTGCTTCTGAACTAAGTGTATAATGTCTGTATACTTGATCATATTGTTCTAAAGCTTTATCCAAATATTTTTTACCGAAAGTTTTTTCATGTTTATTAGAATGAAATACATCATAAGATATAATATTTGCAACCATAGTTTGCCAAGGTGATGGTTGACCAGCGCCCACCCACGGAACAGTTCCAGTGTCATTTATAGCTTTTTCTACTTGTAATAAATCACTATAAACTTTTGTTGCAGTTATTTTAGCTTTTACTTCTTTTGCACGATGCTTAATTGACTCCCAATGTTTTTTCATAGTTATACTCCTTATTTTATTATTTTTTATTCTGTACGTATTTATTGTTTGGTTTTTTTATTTTTTTTTGGCAAATTAAATGGATTTAAATCTGAGCTACTACTAGGTATAACAGAAATATTTATAGGTGCATCAGATTGACCATCACCACTATCCTTTTTTTTATTCTCTGGGTATCCAACGATTTTACCATTTATAATAAGATGATGGGTTGATTGTAATTTAGGTATATTAGAAACATTATTAGCAACAGTTCCAGGAAGAGATCCTGGAAAATTTTCTTTTCCTTTTCCTTTATTTGTCTCATCTAAAATATTACTAGTACTATCCAATGATCTTCTAGATTTTGCGACAGCATGTTGATCGCCTGAAGAATGGTTTTGATTTTGTGTAAACATCACGGAGATAACTTCGCTTTCCAAATTTAATTTTACTCCAGTAGTTTGAATCGTGGAACGACGACGAAACAACGAAGACGATCTTCTATACTTGCTTGTATTTTGTAACAATTTTTTTTGTATTAGATTATATTTTATTTGAAATTCCTTAGGTAGTATATCTAAACCCATCAATAATCTATCTACACTCATTGCTTTTTTATATTTAATTATTTGTGAGTTAAGTTTTTGCATATCTTTCTTGCTAACATTAGCTTTATTATTTTCTAGCTTATCTAATATTTTATATAATTCATATGCTTCTTTAGTTTTTTTTGGAATTTTTTGTCCCAATCTAATTTGTTTTTCAATAACCGGATGCCATTTTGTCATAGAAAATGCAGGCCAAGGAGGGATCCCAGGATAATTGTTTTCCAAAAACCCTTTAACTAAACAAAGCTGAACCCTTTGTTCCTCATTTGCAGTATAAAAAATATAATCTTTATAAATATGCATACGTGGCCCACCAGAATCTGGACTAATATTACTATTTCCTTTAAATGGACTATTAGTTTCTGAACCATGCTGCAGTGGAATACAAGCAATACTACTGTCTACCATATCACGATAAAAATAATTTCTAGTTATATTTTGTAAAAATTCAAACGGGGTTATATTACCAGTATATTCAGCAAGACGATCTGCAAAATAAATATCTAAAAATTGCAAATCTTTGTTATCTATAATTAGTTTTCCCAATAACGAATCTGCTATTTTTGATCGTTTATCTGGTTGCTGTATTCCGTTAAGTATTTGTGACTTAATATAATCAAATAATTCTTGTGTTTTAATCAATAACCAACGTTGTTGATCTATATTATGCATAGTATTAATAGGCTTGTATACATATTCGGGAAAACCTAACGGAATAGACTCAGAATCTATATCCCAATCACCAGTAATTGGCTTATCATCTTCTGAAAGGACATTCAAATGTTCTATTTTGTTATCTAAATCTTTTTTATAATAAATTGGAAATGCCATATCCAAATAATTATTTTTGTTATCATCCAAAAACGTCTTTAAACATTGTTTTACATTCTCTTTGTTTAATTCTGACTCCGTTGCCAACACATAATCTTTTATTTCCTTTTCTATGCTAATATCTTTCAAAATGTTTGGATCACCCATAATATAACGATGTGGCATAACCTCTCTAGCATCATCCTTCAAATTTATATAAAATTCTCCAGTGAAATTTTCCGGACCCTTGCCGGGACGATATTTAAGTACCAATATAGATGTTCCAGGAACCACTCTTACAATCTCCATATCAACTTCTTGTTCACTAAACGAAAGTGATCTGAAAATTTCTCGCAAAGTAAGCTTTAATTGAATGCTTGTATGTTTTTCAATATCTTCCTTGTCCAGTGCACCTTTAAGTATTTTTCTTTGATTGTCAATCTTAGCAAGTTTATCTTCTGTACAAATATATCCATATAAAAAACCATGGTTAATAGTTTTAGAATGAACAGTTAGTGGTTTAGATGCGCGCGGCATGTCATGATGTGGGTGAGTACCTACCCTAATTGTAGTCATAGTCTCACCAAAAAGAGTATTGTGTTTCCTTATTATGATAGCAAGCTCTGCTGGTATGCCAGATGAATGTATGGAAGATAGATCATCAAGAGGTAATGGTTCCCCATCTAGATGTATATTTTGCAACTCTAAATTTTCTAAATATTTTTCTAATGTTATAGAATTATCTACAACACCTTTACTAAATATTGGCATAAAATTTTATCCATCTAATTTGTTTTATAATTATTAGACAAATAATAGAAATGATTTGTTCCACTAATTTAACAAACAAATACTATTTATTTATTAAAACACCAAATAATATGTGTAATTAATTGTTTGTTAATGCAAATTTGATTGAATTATTAATATAAGGCTGTATATTAATATATATAGCTTATTAAGTATTTAATTTTTAATAAGTTTTAACATAACACACAACTGAACTGAGATAGTTTTTGGAGGAGTATGGCAACCCCTAAATTTACTTCGCAACTACACGAAGCATTAGCAAGAGCTCAATCATTGGCTGTTGGCAAAAAAAATCCAGCTATCGAGCCAGTGCACGTCATGAAAGCTTTGTTAGAACAACCAAACAGTTCTACTGCAGAAATTTTTTCTGGGCTAAACGTAAATATATCTAGTTTAAAAACCAGCCTTAATCAAGCAATCGATAAATTACCACAAATTATTAGCGGGCCGTCTGATATTAATATTTCTCCAAATTTAGCACGTATTCTAAATGCCGCAGATTTTATCGCACAACAAAAACAAGATGTGTATATTGCTACAGAATTGTTTTTGTTAGCAGCATTAGATGATCAAAGTACTTTAGGGGATTTATTAATTAACCATAATATTAATAAAAAGCAACTAGAAGAACTAATAGAAAAACATAGGGCTGGAGAAAAAGTTATGGATCCAAATGCAGAAGAACATAGAAATGCTCTAGAAAAATATACTGTGGATCTAACTAAAAAAGCCGAAACCCAAAAACTAGATCCAGTAATTGGTAGAGATGATGAAATTCGTAGAATCATTCAAGTTTTACAGCGTAGAACTAAAAATAATCCCGTATTGATTGGAGCACCAGGAGTTGGTAAAACTGCAATTGTGGAAGGGCTTGCTCAACGAATTGTTAATGGAGAAGTACCGGAAGGTTTAAAAAACAAACGAGTATTATCTTTAGATTTAGGAGCATTAATCGCTGGCGCTAAATTTCGTGGTGATTTTGAAGAACGATTAAAAGCCGTACTAAAAGCCTTATCTAAACAAGAAGGTGAAATTATTTTATTTATCGACGAATTACATGTTGTAGTTGGAGCTGGAAAAGCCGAAGGATCTATGGATGCTAGCAATATGTTAAAACCAGCTCTTGCTAGAGGAGAATTGCACTGTGTTGGTGCTACAACCTTAAATGAATACCGCGAAAATATTGAAAAAGATGCCGCACTAGAAAGAAGATTTCAACAAGTTTTAATCACTGAACCAACTGTTGAAGATACAATTGCTATTCTAAGAGGTTTACGTAAACGCTACGAACTACACCATGGAGTTACAATTACAGATCCTGCAATAGTTGCAGCCGCTACTTTATCGCATAGATATATTTCTGGCAGACAATTACCAGACAAAGCTATTGATTTAATCGATGAAGCAGCTAGCCAAATTCGAGTAGAGGTAGATTCTAAACCAATAGAATTAGATA
Source organism: uncultured Francisellaceae bacterium (assembly GCA_903822055.1). GTDB lineage: Bacteria > Pseudomonadota > Gammaproteobacteria > UBA6186 > Azoamicaceae > UBA6186. The sequence goes on from CAIJNR010000024.1 coordinate 25,081, forward strand.
AACTAGAGAGGCGTTTAATTCAATATAAAATCGAATTCGAAGCTCTTAAAAAAGAATCTGATGATGCATCTAAAAAACGTTTAGAAATATTACAAAAAAATATTAATGAAGTAGAAAAAAGTTATAACGAACTAGAAACTATTTGGTTACAAGAAAAAGCCGCTCTTGAAGGCAGCCATAATTTACATGAGCAACTAGAAAAACTTAGACAAGAACTTAGTGCTGCGCAACGAACAAATGATTACGCTAAAATGTCCGAAATTCAGTATGGAAAAATTCCAGAAATAGAAAAAAAATTAGCAGCTGCTAGTAATACAGATTTAAAAAACTTAAAGCTACTAAGAAATAGGGTCACAGAACATGAGATAGCTAATATATTATCTAGAAGCACTGGTATTCCAGTTGGTAAAATGTTAACTGGGGAACGCGATAAATTATTAGATGTAGAAAAAATTTTAAGCAAAAGAGTAATAGGGCAACCAACTGCAATATCTGCAATTGCTAATGCTATTCGTAGATCAAGATCAGGTTTATCGGAAGGTAACCGTCCCATTGGATCATTTTTATTTTTAGGACCTACTGGAGTTGGTAAAACTGAAATTTCTAAAGCATTAGCAGAATTTTTATTTGATAGAGATGATGCTATTATCCGGATCGACATGACAGAATTTATGGAAAAACATAGTGTTTCCAGGTTAATAGGTGCCCCACCTGGTTATGTAGGTTATGAAGAAGGTGGCTATTTAACAGAAAAAGTTCGCAGAAGGCCTTATAGTGTTATTTTATTCGACGAAGTAGAAAAAGCTCACCCGGATGTATTTAATATTTTATTACAAGTTTTAGATGATGGTAGGCTTACCGACAATTTAGGTAATACTGTGGATTTCAAAAATTCCGTAATTATTATGACTTCCAATCTTGGTTCAACAATTATTCACGATATGGCTGACAAAAGCAATAAATCAAAATTAAAGCAAACTGTTATGTCCATTGTAGATCAATTTTTTAAACCAGAATTTATTAATCGTATAGATGAAATAATAATTTTCGACCCATTGGATTTAACAGGGCTACGTAAAATCGTCGATTTACAGTTAGAAAAATTAAAGAATCGCTTAAAGCTTTTGGATATTAATCTATCTTTAACAGAGACATGTAAAGACAAAATAGTCACTGTTGGATTTGATCCAGTTTATGGCGCAAGACCATTAAAGCGTGCAATTTCTCAATTAATAGAGAATTCGTTAGCGCACGAGTTGCTAGCTGGTAAATTTACAGGTGGAGATAGTGTTGTTGCAGACGTTATAGAAGATCAAGTTGTTTTTAAGAAAGCATAAAAACAACTCACTATCCTCCACTTAAAAATACCTCTATACGCTGCGCCACCATCTAGGAGAACAACTAGCGCTAGGAGTATATGAAGAACAACTAGAAGTAGCAACGACGACGCTAGGATCTATAATACCATTAGATAAGCTAGGAGTGGTAAATCTTAATATTTTAGGATTTGCTGTACTAAGACTACTACTGGATTTTAATCTTGTTTCTTCTTCACATCTATTTATTTTGTCCTGCAACATTTGTAAGTCAAAACCATTACCTCTAGATACTGTTAGGTCTTCGGCAGTAAGATGTGTAGATTTTAGTATTTGCATTACTGCATCTAGGTTTTCTCGTACTTGACTATAAATGTTAGTGTTAACAAATATTCTTTCAATTACTGGTGCGTTATTCATTGCAACGCTATTTATTACTAGCGGCAAAGGCTCTTGATAAATTCTTAAATCTTTCAAATAGCTTTCTAGCCAATCTGCTACATATGCTACTTTACCGCTAGTTTGTTTGTATAATAAGCAAAAATCAGACACTTGGATTTTAAATAATTTAGTGCCTGGCTGGTTATGCATTGGTGGCATCATTTCTTCTGGCTCTTGCACAAACGGTAACATGTTTATAATTTTATTAATCCCGCTTATTAAACCACGACTCATAAAATGCAACTTGTTTTCGTTAGCAATTATATAATTTATTTCATTTCTATTAATTATTATTTGATCTAACATTAAAAATTTTCTAATTTCTAACGGGATTTTTGTAAATTCTGCTTGGGTTACTCCTAATGCTGCTAATTGTTCCATAACATTTGTTGTTATTGACACCATACCATCTGCTGGTTCTGGCATATACACTCCACCATTTGGATAATAATTATTTGGATCCATAAAATGACTAATATTAGATCTAGCTACCAATTGTTGATGTTGTTTTCCAGGCATACCCATTGCATTTTGATTCTGAATAATACTCAATACTCCATCTATATTAGCACTATCGTATGACCATGCTAATGTTATTCTTTGGGCTATTGTATAATTTTGTATAGCATATGGAGAATTAAAGGCTAGATTTTGTATACGAGAAAATGGCATCAACATTGGTGGCATCATTACTGGTTGAGCAGCAGCCATAATTATCCATTGTGGAACCTGCCAAGTAACATTCCATGGATGCTGTGGTATATTTTGCTGTATAGGCACTAAATGATTACTAATGCAGGCGCTTAACAAGCATTCTTCTAGCTTTTCTTTTATAATTTGTAAATATGAAAAACTAACTCTTCTCATATTAAATAATGCTTTTGGTGATAAAAATTCTATAGTTGCACTAATTAATTCTATCGGTAACTTAGCTAAATCCCCGCCTACAGTTATTTGTCGCAAAGTGTTACCATTTTCATCTGTAATGTATGTCGCAGGCATAAGCAATCTCCAAATATGTTGTTTTTGTTTTAATTTATTGAAAATAATGAGAAATTATACCGACAAAATAAATATATTTCATCAATTTTCTCTTCAATATGAAGAATAATTAGGCAATTTAGTTATTTATTATGGTGTACTGTAATTATTGACTATAAAACCTTGACTATTTTGTAACTGCCGTGCTACTATAGTAGTACAGCAAAACAAAACAGCGAGTATTTATGGAAAACAATTATAAAAACATCACAGATTTATCTGAGGCGTTATTATTGCTTAGTAATAAAGAAGAAGTACATAATTTTTTAAAAGATTTATGCACTCCCCAAGAAATAAATGCTTTACAAGAACGCTGGAAAGTATGCCAAATATTAGCGGATGGAGATTTATCATACCGAGAAATTCATCAAATAACTGGTGCAAGCCTAACTACCATTGGACGAGTAGCTAGGTTTTTAAAAACCGAACCTTACCATGGTTATAAAAAAATATTACATAAAATAAAAACTCAAAAAACTAAAGTAAAAAACAAATAATAATTAATGGAGTTACAAATGAAGCAGCGCTCAGACAAATGCTCGTTTAAAAATACAAGTTATTTTTTTACAAGCTCTAAGGTATTTTGTTTAATTTTTTTATCAGCATCCCTAAGCACTTATTTTATTACAGCTAATGCCGGACCAACTTATGGAACAAACAAGAAAAAAGTATTAATTAGTCAAGTAATGGAACACCCAGCATTTACTGCTACGATCAATGGAATTACTAATGCATTAGAGCAAGCAGGTTATAAACGTGGAGATAACCTTGTACTAAGATGCGAATCAGCTCAAGCTAACGCTTCATTAGCTGCGCAAATTGCTAACAAATTTGTTAATCAAAATCCTGATGTAGTGGTTGGAATTGGCACTATATCTGCGCAAAGTTTTATAAAATACGCATCTCTCGGCAAAGTAAAATTTATTTTTAGCTCAATTACTGATCCAATTGAAGCTAACCTTATTAAATCATTACAAAATTCAACTATTAACACTTCTGGAGTATCTAATTTTGTAGACTTAGAACCACAAATTAAATTATTTAAACAAATACAACCAAAACTTAAACGACTTGGTTTTCTTTATAATCCTGGTGAAATAAACTCGATAAGTATCCTAAAAAAACTAGAAGAAATTTGCCCTAAATTTGATTTAATTTTAGTTAAACAAACTATAGCTAAAACCGCTGATGTTCCTCAAAGCGCTATTAAACTTGCTATGCACTCCGATGCCATTTTTATTAGTAACGATAATACTGCCCTTAGCAGCTTACAAAGTATAATAAAAGTCACCAAAATTGCTAAAATTCCAACTTATGTAAGTGATACTGATGCAGTAGAACTAGGTGCCTTAGCAGCTTTAGGGCCAAACCAATATGAGATTGGAACACAGACTGGCAAGATGATCGCTCGGATCTTAAATGGTGACGATCTAAGTACAATCCCTGTAGAATTTCCTACTAGCAGTAACATTTATGTTAATTTAGAAACAGCTACATCACTTAATATCGACATACCTCAATACGTTTTAAAAGACGCTAAGCTTATAAAAAGAAGCAGATCATGAGCTTTAATGAATTATTAATGAGTCTAGAAATTGGGCTTATCTATAGTGTTATTGCTATTGGCATATATTTAACATTTCGCATAATAGATTTTCCAGATCTTACCTGTGATGGTAGTTTTGTACTAGGTGCCGTCACTTCTGCAATGTTAGTAAAACATGGTTACAATCCAATCATTGCATTGCTGTACTCAGCTATAGTTGGTGGATTAGCAGGTTTTATAACCGGTATTTTAAATACTAAATTAAAAGTAACCAATCTTCTTTCTGGAATATTAGTTGCATTTATGCTCTATTCAGTAAACCTTAGAATAATGGGCGGTATTCCTAACATAGCATTAATCAATCAAACTACTATTTTTACTAATTATAATCAATTATTAGTCTTGATTGTAATAGTTGGCATAATTTGGTTATTATTCAGTTATTTATTAATGACAGATTTTGGTTTGGCTTTACGTAGTATCGGGCAAAATAAACGTTTAGCAATAAACTCTGGAGTTAAACAACAACAAATGATCATCATAGGTTTAATACTAAGTAATGCTCTTATTGGTTTTGGTGGGGCACTGTTTAGTCAACACCAAGGATTTGCTGATGTATCGCAAGGTATAGGAACTGTGATTATAGGGCTTGCCACGGTTATGATCGGCGAAAGTGTTCTACCATTTCGTTCTCCATGGATTATGGTTTTTAGCTGCATGTTAGGTTCTATAATTTATCGTATTTTTATAGCAATAGCATTACATTCAGAAAAATTAGGATTAGAAACGCAAGATCTTAATATTATTACAGGTTTATTAGTAATTGGTGTAATGCTATTGCCTCACAGAAAAACATCATGTTAGCCTTACAAAATATTAATCTTACCTTAGGTAAAGGTACTAAATTAGAAAAGCTAATTTTACAAAATTTAAATCTAACCATTCAAACTGGAGAATTTATTGTTATTATTGGCAGTAATGGGACAGGTAAATCTACCATGTTTAATATTATCTCTGGTTCTATAACCCCTGATAGCGGCAATATTTTATTAGACAACAATGATATTACTAAAATGCACCAACACCAAAGATCTAGTATGATTTCTAAAGTAATGCAGGATCCTACAGCTGGTACAATGCCAAATATGACTATTTTTGAAAATATGGCATTCACTTATATGCGCGGTAAGTATCGTGGTTTTATACCATATAATACAGATCAACGCCGTCAATTATTTAAAGAAAAGCTTAGTTTTTTAAATATGAACTTAGAAAACAGGCTTGACGAATTAGTGGGTAATTTATCTGGTGGGGAGCGTCAAGCACTTAGTTTAATTATGGCTATTATTGCTGATTCAAAAGTATTGCTGTTAGATGAAATAACTGCAGCTTTAGATCCGAAAACTGCAGAGAACGTCATGAAAATTGCTACTAAAATCATCAAAGAAGAAAAACGTACAACTATTATGATTACTCATAATATGTCGCATGCTATTCATTATGGAGATCGAACTTTACAGCTGGCAGACGGTAAAATAATTAAAGAATTTAATGCTGAGGCTAAGTTGGCACTGGATCCGATTGCATTAGCTGCGGAGCAAGTAGGCTAATTTGTTATCTTCTTGGTGATCTTCTGGGATACTGTTCTTCTTTTTTTAATAATTTGTCCCCATCACTACTGTGGCTACTACTGCGACTCATAGAACCTTCTCCACTACTAAATTCATTATCCATACTTTTTGCTTTACTAACAACACCACCATGCATTTCTACTTTCTTAATTAAACCACTAACATTTGTTTTATTTTCCATAGTTAGAATTATATCAGCTAAATGTAAGTTTTTTAAAGCTTCTTTAACTTTCTCATTTCTTTTGCTACTGTCTTTTGGTTTACCATCTTGTATATCTCGAACCATTTTACTTTGTTTGATTCTCGTAATGTTATCTAAAATTGAGGTAATTTTAGAAACAATATCTTGTACCGGTAATGCACCTTCTTTTAAGGTATATTCACCACTTTTTTTGTTGTGCTCAAAATTATTTTTAATATATTTAGCTAATTCCATTAATTCATCTTTTACCTTATCAGGCATAATCCACCTCTTACTAATTTGTTATATATAAAATAAACCTAGCACATATAACAATAACTTTGTGATATTACTGGTAAATACAAGATAAATACATATTGACAAACTAAATCACCCATTAAATCGCAGCATCATTGTTTGTTTTCAAAACAATTTAATAATATTTATTATTAATATTTTAGAGCATTTTATTTTAATTACACTAAAATAACCAACAAAACACACAATAAATATACATAACATTATCTATACTTAATTTGACGAACAATAATTGAATTTCAGCAAACAGAAAAACTCATTAAAAACTAACAAATTAAAATCTCGAAGAAAGCACTAAGGAGTTATAATCATGTCAAAACAATTTAAATCAAATAAAAACAACCATAAAAATATTATCCCAGAATTATTACAATTTTTAGCCAGCACCTATTCTGTTTACTTAAAAAGTCAAAATTTCCACTGGAATGTAACTGGATCAAATTTTCTTACATTACATAGTTTCTTTCAAAAACAATACGAAGAATTGGCAACTGCAGTAGATGATATAGCAGAACGGATCCGAGCTCTAGATACAATATCTCCAGGAAGTTACGCAGAATTTACCAAATTAAGCAAAATAAAAGATTCTATTGGTAAAAAATCTGCCGCCACAATGATCTCGGAATTATTAGATAATCATTTATCCATGACTCATTTAATAAAAGAGTTAATATCAATCACCAAAGAATGCCAAGATGATGCCACTCAAGATTTATTGATTAGAAGACTAAATGCTCACGAGAAGACAATTTGGATATTAAAAAGTCTTAAATTTAAGTAAAATTTATAGCATTAACGTTCCTGACAAGCGCGGTATACGACCTTTAGATGTAGCTATCATCAACAAACATATGTAAATTGCTACATTATTATTAACCAAAACAAAAATCAAATATATAACAACCTAACGCCCCTCTATACAACGACTACAAAAAAACCATATATCAATAAAAAAGACAAAAAACAGGCAAGATGTTTGGCACCAAAAAAAACACTGCATAGGGCCAGAAACATATTGCACTCCTGATAGGAGTAAGGCATGTGCGGCAAGATTACATAGGTATAGGGTTTAGGGGATTCTATAAATTTGCTAAATACGCTACAAATGTTAGCATGATAGATGAAACAGCTAACA
>CAIJNR010000025.1 GCA_903822055.1 uncultured Francisellaceae bacterium
ATATAATTTTTTATAATTTTATTTATAAACATATCTGTTATTAAGAGAAATTAATGTCGTATAAAAGTTTTTTTAAACATTACAGCCTAGTCCTATGTGTTATTCTTATTTTAACAAGCCATACAACACTTGCAAAACAGGTCTCTATAGAAAATTTTAAATTAGATAATGGACTAGAAGTTGTATTGCTCCCCAACAATCGAGCACCTGTGGTATATCATGGATTGTGGTATAAAGCTGGATCTGCCGATTCACCATACAATAAAACTGGGTTGGCTCATTTTGTAGAACATTTAATGTTTAAAGGCACAGTTAAATACCCTGGCGATTCATTTAAATTAATTATTAATAATTTGGGTGGCTCTCAAGACGCTAATACTTCGTGGGACCGTACTGCCTATTCAATAACTATCGCTAAAGAATATTTAGAAAAAATCATGGAATTAGAATCCGATCGTATGGCTAATTTAGCTTTTAACCACAACGATGTTTCCAAAGAATTACAAGTTATTTTACAAGAGCGCCGCCAAGAAATAGAGTCTAAGCCAAGTCGATTATTAGCCGAAGCTACTAATGCCGCATTTTTTTGGCAACATCCTTATGGTAGACCAATTATTGGCTATAGAAATCACATGGAAGGCTATACATTTAATGATGCACAATTATTTTACCAAACTTGGTATGCTCCTAATAATGCCATTTTAGTAATTGCTGGTGATATATCAAAAGATAATATTATGCCTCTTATTAATAAATATTATGCAAATATTCCAGCAAAAAAATTACCAGATAAAACTGAAGCAAGAGAAATTGAACCAAACCATAATAATTGTACTACTAAAGTAGAATTGCGTGATACAAAGTTGCAACAAGCATATTGGGAATCAATTTATACTGCACCAAACCATAATACTGCTAGTGTCAAAACAGAAGCAGCATTAGATTTATTACAATTCGTTTTAGGAGAAGAATCGTTAGGTAGATTAAGAAAAATATTGGTAGATAACCAAAAAATAGCTTTTTCGGCAACTACCTCTTACTCTGGAGGAATGATAGATCCATACAGCTTTTCTATCACTGTTTCACCTATTAATGTTATAGATACTGCCATGACAGAATATTTAGTAGCATCAGAAATTAATAATTTATTAACTAATGGCATTAACAACAATGAATTTGAAACTGCTAAACAACAATATATTAATTATTTTCGCTTCAACCACGACTCTATTATAAGTATATCTCAATTAGTTGGAGAAAATTTAGCACACGGTTATACATTAAATGAAATTAAAAACATATTAACAATCTTGCAAAGTATTTCTGTACAACAAGTTAATGATGCAGCTAGGTTGGTTTTTTCCAAACCACCAAAAGTAATAGCTTATGCTTACCCAATTATAGAAAATTAAATTTAAAAATTAGAGACTAGAGATTTATTATGTTAAATAAAAACAAAATATTAAAATTTTTAATGGTTATATTTATATTAAATTTCCTCACATTTAAATGTGCCCATGCTACATTGCAAGCTACATTATTTAAAACACCTCAAAATATTACTGTTATTTTATTAAACGATCCAAGCACTGACTTAATGTCGGTTAATATGGCATTTAAAGGAGCTGGTAGCAAAACGGATCCTCAAGGACAAGAAGGATTATCTTACACTTCTCTACAAATGTTATATAGGAGTCCATCTGACGGTATTGATAGAAATGAACGCTCTAGAAAAATAAAAGAATTAGGCGTTATAGATGGTATAAATGTAGACATGAGCCAAGACAATTTATTGATACAATTTAAATGCCCAGAAGAAAATTTACTTAAAATCATGAATATTGTTTCGGGAATTATAACAAATTCTCAATTAAAAGATAACGAATTAAATAAATTAAAAACCTTTACTAATGACATACAGTTAGAAACAACCTCAGAAATTTCGTTCGCCAAACATGCATTAGAAAGTAAAATTTTTATCAATCACCCATATGGGCTACCACCTAATGGATTAGCTAATAGTATTCAAACATTAGGATTACAAAATATAAAAGATACCATCAAAAATAATTTAGCTAAAAATAATCTTATAGTATCTATTGTAGGTAATATAGATCAAAAAAAAGCTGGCCAATATGTAGATCAAACTTTTTCTAAATTACCAGCTAAAGCTAGTTTAAGTTCTATTCAAAAAACAACTCCAAAATTAGATGGTACTTTGCAAACTATAATTAAAAATTCTCCACAAAGCGGTGTAGTATTTGCATTAAAAGCACCTGCATTTAATACTGCGGATTTTTACCCTATGCTAGTTTTAAATCGTATTTTTGGTGGAACTCCATTTACTAGCAGATTATGGATTGAAGTAAGAGAAAAACGTGGTTTAGCTTACGAGGTAGGCAGTTATTTATTTAACGGTGAACTTTCTGATATATTACTTGGGTACTTTAAATGCGACAATAAAAATTCTGGGCAACTCATTGATTTAATAAAAACTGAATTAAAAAAATTACAAACAAAAGGTGTAACCGAACAAGAAATTGTTAATGCTAAGTCTGGGTTAATTGGAGAATCTGCTTTACGGTTTATAACAACTGAACAAACTAGCGAACGACTATTAACATCTTATTTATTGGGCGGTACAATTCAAGATTTAAATGAATTTAATCAAAGAATTAATGCAGTAACTATAGAACAAATCAACAATGTTATTCAAAAATATATAAATATTAATGAATTAACTATGGTTTTAGTCGGTAATCCATAACAACCATAATTTTTCTAATATACCTCTAATATTTATGAAGTATGGCATTTACTACATGTCCCATAGATACTTAAAGAATGCTGAGTAATTTTAAAATCATATTTTTTAGCAATTTCTAGCTGTCGTTCTTCAATAAAATCATCAACAAATTCTATAATTACACCACATCCTATACAAACTAAATGATCATGATGTTCTTTTATAGATAGTTCAAATACAGAACGATTATCTTCAAAATTATGCTTAGTCACAATTCCAGCAGTTTCAAATTGAGTTAAAACCCTATAAATAGTAGCTAAACTAACTTCTTCTCCGTTAGTTTTTAATAATTTATATAAATTTTCAGCACTTAGATGTTTATTAACAGGTTTCCCTAATGCTTCTAAAATTTTAAGTCGCTGTATAGTAACTTTAAAACCACTATTTTTTAAAGAATATGTCATCTAAAATTCCCAAGTTTGAATTATACTAACCAATTAAATTAGTAGTTTTTATTTAATTCTTTTATTATTCCATATATAATTGCAATTTTTGAAGTGTTAGTAAATAGTTATAAATAATTGAGTTTATGTATCGATTAAAAAATTTTCAGGAGAAAAACATGCTATTAGTATTATCTAAGAATAAGTTGCATGTCTATGTATTTTCTATAATGATTTTTCTTATAGTTTTTTTAAGTCAATCTGCATGCCATATATATAGAATGGATGTCCGACAAGGTAATGAACTTGAACAATCAAAATTAGATCAACTAAAACCTAGGTTAACTAAAAAACAAGTACAACAAATCCTTGGTACAACTACCCTAGAACCAATTAACTCTAATAGATTAGATTATTACTACAGTATAAGCCCTAATCAAGATGGTATTACTAAACAACAACATTTAATTTTAGTTTTTGATAATAATGGAGAATTAAATCATTATATTGGTGATTTTGTTCTTAAAAATTTACCGGTTGTTAAGAACAAGTAAGAAAATTATAATTGTTTAACAGGTTACGTCTTATTTAGTGCAAAAATTTGCTGAGCCTGCTAGTCTAGGATCAAACATAATTTACGCCAAGTCTTTTTCTTATTAAGAATAAATCTTTTATAAGGCAAATATGTGATCGGCTAAACCGCCTTTCAAAAAAAGGGATTGCGTCGGCCATTTTGTTCAATATTCGATACAGAGCCAACGCTAATTGGTATTTCATAAAGCTCTGCAAGCAATGTCTTTGCTAACATTTTACTTAATCGATATTTGCTGGTTAAAATAGCTAACAACGCATATGTTTTTACTCCAAACATTTTAAATGTTATACCTTCAGGTAGGGTGCCTATATGCTTCTTATTACAGCAATTACATGATCCAGAAAAAATTTGATATTCAGTAACTTCGTATTCTGCTTTAGGTATTTCCTATACTTGATGTCTATGAAATTTACTGTTGTTTATCTCCACCTTGCCACCACAAGTACAAAATTCTAATGGCAAACAGGTAATAAATTGATCTACTTCCTCTGGTGGCAGTAATTCTCTAAACGATCCTTTGTGACCGTATTAAGCTCCTCGCTTCTTACCTGATTAGCATTTTTATCTTTTGTTTTTTTCTTAAAATCAGTAGATGGAGGCTTAGAAGAATTGCCTGTTTATGACCTTGGACTCTTCTTAGTACAACAAAGCACGGGTGTAGTTGCACGAGTGTAACTGCAATTGACAGGTAAACAGCTTTTCAAAGATAATAGAATCAATCGAGCAATAACCGAGCATACTAGAGGTTGTTTTATATGAATAATCTTTATATGAATAATCATAGTTTTTGTTACAAAGAAAAATTAAATTATTTTCCTGCTAGTGATCCCGCATTACATACCATGTACTATGGTTTAAATGATTATGTTATGCAAAAATTGCCTGTCCTAGAAATACTTAATACTATAAACAATAAGCAGACAATAGAAATTCATGGGATATATCCAGAACATGCCGTAGATATTTTAAGCGGAAATTCATATTTGATACATAAGGAAATGAAATTTTATCATATTCCTTATATAAAAATTTATAATTTTATCCGACCAAAGTTCTGTGTTGCAGTTAATCCAGGTGGGCAAAAAGTATTTATTGTAGCAGTGACGCCTGGTCGTGATTATGTTTACCATTATGCGGGATTGATTAGACAATATTTAAAATCTCATACGTCTAATTATAATAACTTATATAATATTTTCAGATATCCTAGAATGGAGTTAACTATATCTAGCTGGACTTTTTTAAAATCTTTCGTAACAAAAGGAGATAAAGTTATCATTGGATATGTCAACGAAATGCAATGGTATTTAGAGGGTAATATAAAATGTTTACTTATAACAATGAACGATAATGATTACTATACATCGAAGTGCTATAGGTTAAAAAACAATCAAGTAGTTAATTTTTTAGGAATAAAATATAGTTTTTGGGGATCCATTAGTGCAATCATAACAACAACTTTATGTAATCAAGGAATTCAAGAAATATTATATGTAGCTAAGCTTGGCACATTTGGATCGCCTAATGAAATATATGGTAAAATTTTTAGCCCTACGCGCTTCATAGTTATGGAATATACTAATATTGTAGCTGAAACTAGTTGTGTTATTAACAATTTTGCAAAAAATTTTCCGGAATATGATACTGGTCTACATGTGTCAGTGCCTACTGTAATTGAAGAAGATTTGGCAATGAGAGAAGTGGCGCAAAGTTTAGGTGCGCTTAGCGTTGACAATGAAATTTCACAGATAGCAAATGCAATTTTTTTGTTTAATAAAGCACATAACACTAAAGTTAGCTTTGCGCCGATACATTTTGCAACTGATTATATAAGAAAGCCTAAAGACTCTTTTACAAGCACACAAGTTGGCCTTCATAATAATAGAGAAAAAGCTAACCTGTATAGAAAGGAAAAAATGCTTAGAGTTATAGCCAATAAATTATGGGATTATTTATATATTTAGAATAAAAGTCTTATATCGGCATCTCCTTATGACAACTGCCTATGGAAATATTATGATTAAAAAACTAACTTCGAAGACAGCAGTAGGTTATAGCATACAGATGGTTTCTATATTATTTAATGCTTTGTCTATATTGTTAAATAAATTTTTACTAATGCATTTGCCTGTATTCGTGGTCGTTATTGGAAATTTATTCTTCTCTTTACTGATATGTTTATTATACTATAAAAACATTAAACAATACCTTTATATGTTTAAAGTATGTTTACCTGTATCGCTGATAAATCTCGTGGGGATTGTAAGTTTGTATTATAGCAATAGTGTTCTATCTCCCATCACATTGGGAATTTTAAGTAGGTTTTATTTAATATTTGCATTTTTGCTTTCAATATATCTATTAAAGGAACAATTTAATAACAAACAGTTAATACTAATTTTGTTTAGCATATTTGGATGCATATGTTTTGTATTTAGAAGAAATAACATAGGACAAATCAGCATCTTTAATGTGTTAACGTGTTTACTGTCGTCATTTTGTTTTGCTCTTGGCTATAGCATAACAAAGATGCTCTCTACTAAATCAGATCCTAAAATAATGTTTTTTTACAATAATTTTATAGGATTGTTGTCGATGTGCCTGTATTTTATTTTTATTGACAGTAAATTCATCTGCCCTACAGCTTTTGATTGTATGCTATTATTTAGTTCTGCCATGTGTTTTTTTATTTCAATAATATCGTTTTTTAAGGGCTTAAAATTTTTATCTTTTGGCGAAGCTAATGCTCTACGCTCCTTAAGTCCAATAGTGTTATCTATAATATCATTTCCATTTTTCCCAGAAAAATTATCTAGTTTAAATATTATAGGTTTTTTAATAATAATTTTTTCATTATTCAATTTAGGAGAAAGCAGTGAAGCAAAAAGAAAGATTTAAAGCTGTAGTGGCGGTCTATTTGTTATTAATAAAAGATGAAAACATCTTACTATATTTAAGGCAAAACACAGGGTTTGGTGATGGATTATACGGTCTGGTATCTGGTCATGTAGATGGTAATGAATCTGTTACAAACGCTATGTTACGAGAAGCACGAGAAGAAGCTGGTATAGTTATTAATAAAAATGATTTAGAAATTACTTGTGTTATGCACCGTAAAGCACTTGATCGTGAAGTTATTGATTATTTCATGAAAGCAGAAACATGGAACAATGCAATAGAAAATTTAGAGCCTAAAAAATGTAAGGAATTAAAATTTTTCCCCATTCAGGCATTACCAGACAATATTATTCCTTATGTTAGGATGGGTATTGATTTGAGCTTAAAAGGCACTAAGTTTGCTGAATATGGTTGGAACGACAATCAGAAATGAAGGAACTCTTATAATGATCATAACCTCGCGAGCACCCGCCCCTAGAGATTATCAAGATTTACAAAAAATTGCGTCTGTATTATTAAGTAACGAAGATATATCAGGGAATAGTAGGTTTATAACAGAGTATGAACAAAAATTATGCCAACATTTTAATGTAAAATATGCTATCGCTGTTTCATCTGGTACTGCTGCTATACACTGTGCTCTTGCTAGTATAGGTGTTGGAGCGGGAGACGAAGTAATAGTCCCAGTTACAGCCGCCGTGATGAGTGCTATACCAATTGTTGCTTTAGGAGCAAAGATAGTTTTTGTAGATTGTAAAAATAATTCTTTTGGAATATGTCCCAAAAGTTTAAGGAAGAAAATAACTAAAAATACTAAAGCTATTATGTCTGTAGCTATGTGGGGTTATCCAGCTTATTGCAACGAGATACATAAAATAAGTATTTCATTTAATATCCCTATTATTGAAGATGCTGCTCAAGCTATTGGAACTATTAATCAAGGACATTTTGAAGGAACTTGCGGATTAATAGGTTGCTTTAGTACGCATGAGCTTAAGCTGATTAGCACGGGCGAAGGTGGCTTCATCCTAACCAACAATCAGGCTGTTGAGGAGGCTTGTAGGGTATATTCGAAGCTTGGTTTATGCCATGCTGGGATGATGAAAGGTGCTGGTTATGGAGTAACGATGGGTTTAAATTATAAGCTTAGCGCCTTAGGGGCTGCGTTAGGTAGTTCTCAGCTTTCAAAGCTTGATCTAAGATTATCTATAAGAAAAACTAATGCAGAACTTTGGAAAAAGCACCTTTCCAAAAGTAAATTACTAGAAAACTATTACCATGATAATAATGAAAATATCCCAAGCTACTATGGCGTTATATTTTTAATAAACAAAAGAATTGTAGATAAAAAAATCAATTTTGCTAAGCATTTAAATACTCTTGGGATTGACACCGATATTTTTAGATACAAATATCGGTTACTCTGTGAATACCAGCTGTTTAGTGAATACTTTGATGGCTCAAAGAGTTCCAGCGAGATGGAATTTAGTAATGCATCATCTTTGGTGCCAAGGTTGTTGGTTTTACCTACACATGACCACTTAAATAACAAGATTATTAAACAAGGAGCAAATATAATTAACGAAGCTCTTCAAGTCGCCTTGATGTAGGGTGCTTTATTCCTTTGTAACCATTCAATAAATGGCTGTAGCCTTCTAAAGGCTAGATCATTGGTCTGCCCCAATGACAGATTGTATAAGGGTGCTAATAGAGACATTAGATGGTTCTTCATGGTTTAAACTTTTTGAACGTAACTAAAATTTATTTAACAATATTTTTTGTACGTAATATACGAACATCATTCGGTTGTAAGTATAAATTTCGATAAATTTCAATTCGATTTCCATTTTTAACAATTGTAGATAAATCTTTTATTTCTCCAAAAATTCCAACTTTATTAATTTGCAAGTTAATTTCTAAATGTTGAGATAAAATTCCAGATAACTCTATTGCTTGTTGTATATTTATTCCATCTATAACTGGCAATTTAATAACTGATTGCTCATATTCTATACTAGATGCTGCATATGCAACTTCTATATTAATTAAGGGATCCAAATTCAAATTATTTTGCATAGAATACTATCCTGGGTTTATACTCATCTCAGACGGATTTTAGGTGTAAAAAAAACTATTATATTAGTAATTAAATCATGAACAAAACAAATAAAAAAAGCAATATAAACAACAACATTGCCTCTAATAAAAAGGCTTTTCAT
Organism: uncultured Francisellaceae bacterium; assembly: GCA_903822055.1. Classification (GTDB taxonomy): domain Bacteria; phylum Pseudomonadota; class Gammaproteobacteria; order UBA6186; family Azoamicaceae; genus UBA6186. The sequence goes on from CAIJNR010000025.1 coordinate 8,902, forward strand.
GACTATACATTCGAAAAGCAATTAGATGCAGGCATAGCCCTAGAAGGCTGGGAAGTTAAAAGTATACGTGCACATAAAATACAATTATCAGATAGCTATGTAATTATTAAAAACAACGAAATATGGTTAATTGGTACATTAATTAACCCATTAACATCAATTTGTAGCCACCAGGCTATAAACCCTACTAGAACCCGCAAACTTCTGCTACACCGTAAAGAAATTAACAATTTAATTGGTTTAACTAAACAAAAGGGTTATACATTAATCCCACAATCTATGTATTGGAGTAAAAATAAGGTCAAATTACACATTGGCTTAGCTAAAGGTAAAAAACTTTACGACAAACGAGCTAGCGATAAAGACAAGGATTGGAAAATCGAAAAACAAAGATTATTAAAAAAATCTAGCAAAAACTAAAAAAATCTATATAATTTGAATAACTGGGGGCGTATTTGGCTTCGACGTAGGTAGCAAAATCTAATGTGCGTGTCGAGTAGGCGACGTAACTCGTAAAAATTCGTAGCAGGCATTTAACTGCCAACGAAAATCAATACGCATTAGCAGCTTAGTCTCCTGATGCCCTCTACTGAGAGAGTGCTTGTGCTCTTTCTACTAGGGGTCGCAATCACAAGATCGTTTATCAAACGCCTGGTTTTGGTAAACTAAACATCACAGGAAAGCTATAAATCTCCCTGCCTTTTGGGTAGTTTTATAGTTAAAACAATAAATAGGCTACACATGTAGACTCATTAGAAAATAGCGCTGGCGGACGCGGGTTCAACTCCCGCCGCCTCCATTAGTTAAACAACTAAAATAAACCTGATTCATCACACAAAAGCCTAAGCTCCGTTGCAGGATAAATCGTGGTTTTTGAAACATGACGTAATTCCCTATAAAATTTATCCATGACTAAAGCAATTGCCCCATAACGCTTTATAATCTGATCTATAGTAGGTGGTAAAGTATTCAATCTTCCATCTAGATACTCACGTAATGTTTTAGCAAAATATTCCTCTCGATGTTCACCAGGTTCATCGTCAAGTTCACCATAAATTCCTGTAATTATACGGTGCACAAAATTAGTAACAGTACTACAAATATCGTAGTTTCTATGATCACTGAGAAATTTGATCTCTGCTGACGACAACTCAAATTGTGAACATAATGTTAGACCGAAATCGCTAAAATATAAATCATTACCATCTGTAAGTATATTCCAAAAGTGGGCATCAAAATGCATCACTCCACGTGAATTTAAAAAAGTTGTTATTTCTTTAAGCCTATTATCTACCATGCTTACTGCCATATCTGCAACATTATTACTATCTTTTAATTGTCCACCTAACCAATTATATAAATTATGCGAAAAATATTCTAAAAAAATCACAATATATGAAGATGCATAAAATTTTGCACCTAACCTGTCCCGTATAGTGTCTGAATCGTTCCAATATTTTATATGTTTGTCAAAATCATTTAATTCAATTTCACTCATTTTGCCTGGTTTAGGGGCTGACAAAATACGCCAATGATACATTAATGGAAAACTAGAGCACTCATTAATAAGCACCCAATTAGAGCACATAACATGCATAGCCAAATCACGCCATGCGCTAAAACCACCTGAACCAACGCCATACTGAAAATACAACGGTAAATTGAATATATTAGCAGTAGACATGAAATTTTCTGGCTGCAGCTCCAAATCAGTGAGTGGTATTTTTTTTGCAAAAATCTTAATTTCATCTAACTCTATTTCAATTGCTGTGCCACCAATACCAGAGTGTACAGTAGGCGCTTTGGCTAACAGATCAGACAGCTTCTTGTTACTGAGTAAAGCCAATTGTGTAGAAAGATGACCGTACTTATTAATACGTTTGTTATATGTGTTGTCTGAAACTTCATGCATATTCAAACTCCCTCGTTCAATATATCTAAATACTTAGCATATTTGTATATTTTATTTCTTGCACGCCCAGTTAATTCAGTTGCAATTCCTAGATCAATTAGATGCTTTATTGAAGAATTCACAGTTGGCAAAGTTAATCCGGAAATTGATACAATTTTATTAGCGTCTGTAATTGGGGTCTTTTGCATTAAATCATGGATTATCAAAGCTGATGCAGCAGCCTTACCCAAGCCTTGGATTTTTTGACGATCTTTTTCTAATAATTCCAATGTTTTTTGTATGGTTTTTACTGCTTGCTCTGCAGAACATATAACACCTTTCAAAAAGAATTTTAACCACTCTTCAAGATCCCCTTTTTCTCGAGTATGTTGTAGATGATCATAGTATGATTGTCTGTTAACTTTAAAATATAGACTTAAATATAATAGTGGCTTTGACAATATACCATCGACACACAATATAAATGTTATCAATAATCTTCCCAGTCTACCATTGCCATCTAGAAATGGATGAATTGTCTCAAATTGATAGTGAGCTAGCCCTGCCTTTATAAGAGTTGGAACAGAACCATCTTCAATATTCCAAAATGACTCAAGATTGCTTAATAAATCAGCAATATGTTCCCAAGGTGGTGGAACGAATGAAGCATTCCCGGGTCTTGTACCACCTATCCAATTTTGAGAAGTTCGAAATACACCTGGTTGTTTTGTACTACCTCGTCCCCTACTTAAAAGAATTTCGTGCATTTCTCGTATTAATCTTAAACATAATGGGAAACCACCAGCAATTCTTTTGAGACCATGGTTAAGCGCTGAAACATAATTAGAGACCTCTACCACGTCATCAATCGGCACACCAACTGCTTCATTGTTTTCGTACATAAGCAGATCGTCTAAAGTAGATTGCGTACCCTCAATCTGAGAAGATAATACAGCCTCTTTACGAATATACATGTAGAGGAATAAAGATATATCAGGAACATTAATACTGATGCCATCAAGTCTGCCTATAGCCAAGTTAGCCTGATCCTGCAAAGAATAAAGTTCGACCATTTCTATTGGTGTATGAGGAGGCAAAGTGTCTGGCATATAAGCCTTAACCAGCTCACCAGAGACAGAATTGTTTATGTAAGTTCCAAAAGGGTGTCTATACACTTAAGCTTTCCTTAATTAAACTTAATAGATTTTATTTAATTAACAATCAATATAAATTAAATGCTTTAATTAAGCAATAGTTTTAATAAAGGATAATTGTCTTTCATTTATTAAAGACAGAGTGGGTCATATTAACCTTCCTCTGACTTAATAGACACCAAGATTTTTCTGGGGTACATTTATGGGGTATCTCATGAACACCAACTTGCAAAACCTATACAGCACCAGACCCTGGAAGCAAGTTAAACTCCCGCCGCTTCCATATGCATCTTCTTAATTAAACAGTTCAACTTTTATTTATTTTGTTGCACATTAAATGAAGCATAACTATTCGTATCTTTTAAAAGAATACTCATAAATCTTGGATTAATAAATATCTTTTCTCTGCCAATCTCTTGTGTTTGCAAAACATTTATACCTGCTAATTTTTTAAGATACTCTGATCCAGCTTGTCTTTTTGCAATTCCAGAACCTACTATATTAGATATTCTACAATAAGGCTGCATAAATAGCAGATCTACAAGCTCTCTTGTATATATTTTGGGAAGATTGTTTTTAACATATATTCTTGTTTCCTCCATGAGAGTAACTATGGTCTGTATTTTTTGACTAGTCCACTTAGACGTTTCTTCTATGGCATTCAACATATAGATTATCCATGTCTCCCAATCTTCTGATAAAGTTACATTTAATAAATTTTTGTAATAGTCATTCTTATTAAGAATAATATAATGACTCAAATATAAGATCGGTAGCCTTAGCAAGTTTTGCTCTATAAGATACAGTGTATTCAAGATTCTCCCAGTCCTACCATTACCATCAGTAAAAGGGTGTATCGCTTCAAATTGGTAATGTCCAACCGCCATCTTGATTAATGGATCAATTTCACTCTCCTCATGTAAAAACTGCCCCCAATTGCTCAACTTGTCTCTAAGTAACAATTCACCTACAGGAGGTGTATAGATAATTTTCCCAGTCATATGGTTACTCAAGGTCGTACCAGGCACTTTTCTTACCGTCATATCTATCCCACGCAAAGTTGAGCATATCTGCTCTGCAAGCACCGTATTTGACGGACGGCTTTTTATTTTTTCAAAACCTTCTTTTAAGGCCATTCGATAACGTAGTGCCTCTTTTGTAGAAGGGTCTATTTGCGCTGAAGATATATCATTCGCATACTGAAACAACTTATCAGTCGTTGTTACAATATTTTCTATCTCTGAACTTGCTTGTGCTTCCAGTAACGGCAAAGTATTTATGAGTACAGTTTGATTTGGAAGCATTTCTGCCGCTTTATGCAACTCTGCCAATGCTGCTCGAGCTTCTATACAATGTTTTAAAATCTTTTTTGTCTCAAGATCATGCTTGGGTGGAAGGTTTGGCAAGTCATTATAAGGTGAAGTTACATCTATTTTCATGATATGTTTATATTTTCCATTTTTGTCGACATGTTTTTATGATATGTCGATTGAATCGACATGTCAAAGAAATGTGCCGATATAAATCAAGTTTATCGACATATTATGTGTATATGCCCAAAGAAATCCCATAAAATCCAAAAAGCGAGATTATAAGATTTTTAAACAAGTTGAACAAAAAAATGCACGCAACAAAGAAGTCGCTATATCCATGTTAAATAAAAAATTACTAGTGGCTTATTTATTAGTAGATTAACATTTTGATAATAATTCAATATCATTATTTATAATATATTGAATATTTTTAGTAATTTTTTCGATACTCCAATCCCACCACTTAATTTCTAATAATTTTTTAACAACATCTTCGTTAAACCGTATTTTTAACACACGCGCAGGATTACCACCAACAACAGCATATGGTGGAACATCTTTAGTTACTACACTTTTAGCAGCAATAATAGCTCCATCGCCAATACTTATAGCTGGCATTATAGTAGAACCATAACCAAACCATATATCGTTTCCTACAACGGTATCCCCTTTATTTGGTAGTAATGATAAATCGTTTTCTTTTTCCCAACCTGCTCCAAAAATACCAAAAGGATAGGTAGAAAACCCGTCTAATTTATGATTTGCACTACCCATAATAAATTTAACGTCAGTTGCAACAGCACAAAATTTACCAATAATTAATTTTTCTAGTGAAAAATTATAATGATACAGAACATTTTCTTTTTCAAAATTATTAGGATTTATTGGATGATCATAATATGTATAATCTCCTACTATGATATTTTTTCTAGTTATAACATGTTTCAAAAATACTGTTCTTTTCAAATTGTCTAATTCATAATTAAGGTTTTCGAATGGATATGGTTTATTTGGATCTGGACCGTACATATTAAAGATTCCCATTTAATTTATAAATTTTCAGCAAACCATCACTCTGTTAGTTTTTCTGAAACGTATTCAAATCTAGGTTGCTCTTTACCAGAAATATTAACTTTTTCTAAAAATAAACTAAGAGGACGCACCCATAATGAATTTGTTCCAAATTCTATAGAATCATATAAAGCTCGATACACCACTACAGGCTCTAATGTTTCACTGTGCCTAGCAACCTGAAGAACTTCATATAAATTACCTTTAAAATGCCGATAAATTCCAATTTGTAATGTATTTATATTTTGTTTTATCATTTTATATAATGTCCTTTCCCATATTTATTATTTTAAGTTAGTTCCAGAACCATGCTTTTGAAAAGCTTATTCTTTCATTATTATACGATATTATTAATTGCTACAAAATATTTGAAGAAACTGAAGTTATTATCTTACTACTATCGGAATCATTTTTGCATCATGCCTTTTATTAGATCTAATTATCATTTCAATTGTTACTAAAGTAGCTAACAATACGCTTGCAATCAGCAATAATAACTTTGTTGAATACATGGGATGTTCATTAAAAGTTGCAATTTGATAATAAAAAACTGATACCACATATGCTAAACCTGTCGTCCAAATCACCGAAAAAATTGCCCATCTAGTATCTAATTCTTTAGCAATACTAGTAACCACAGACACACATGGAAAAGATAACAATACAAATAACAAATAAGCAAATGCTGCCTTATAACCACCAAACTGAGTATATAAAACTCCAAATATTTCTTGATTATTAGTATGATAAAAAGAATTTAACGAACCAATGATAACTTCTTTAGCAATCAAACCACTAAACAAACCAGCAACTGCTGGCCAATTATCCGCTAAAATACCCATCGGTTTAAAAAATAGCATAACATATTTAAATACAATGCAATTTAATAAATCACACTGTGAAAAATGTATATTTTTTAATCCAGCTATAATAGTACATATACTTATTACCAACAAACCAGAATCTGTTAAAAATTTTTTAACTCTATAAATAGATTTTTTAAATATTGAATTTAAAGAAGGTATAGAATATTTAGGCAATTCCATAATTAACTTTGTTCGAGAACCAGATAAAATTTTCTGTAACAAAAAACCAGTTAGTATAGCAGATATAATTCCCACTCCATATAAATAAAAAATAATATTACCTTGATGTGATTCAAAAAATGCCATCGCAAAAACCGAATACGTAACCAATCTGGCATTGCACGACATAAATGGTGTCATTAAAATTGTAATGATTTTATCACGTTTTTGCTCTATTACTCTCGCTCCAACAATAGCAGGTACATTACATCCAAATCCAATAATCATAGGTATTAAAGATTTACCAGATAAACCTAAAAATCCCATCAACCTATCAATCAAAAACACTGCTCTTGCAATATAACCAGAATTTTCTAAAACAAACAAACATATATGCATCACTAACAATATCGGAATAAAATTACATAAAGTACTAACTCCAATTGCTATACCATCATTAAAAATCCCTAACAGCCAACCAGGACAATCAAATAAATTTAACCATTGATTAATTGGGTTAATAAATCCTTTGGTTATTAAAGCAGTTACAAGGTTTTGGGTTAAATTACCAATTTCGGTTACACAAAAAAACATTAAATATATAACAGCACAAAAAACTGGTAATCCAAAGTACTGATGTAATGTTATTTTGTCTAGAATATCAACAAATTTAGTTTTTTTAATGATAGACGAATTATTATGATCAATAATAAAATTTTTCTTAATAAATTCGTGTCTTTTACTTGCAAAAAATACATCCCACTGTTGATTACAGGAACTATGACATGGATCAGCAATCAATGATAAGTCAACATTTTTTTGCAATCCATTAACAATAACGTCCCCTTCTAAAAATCTAATTAATTTACCAACTGAATCAAACAAACCTGATCCAATATGTTTATATAAATTTTCCAAAGTTTGTGGTAAAATATATTTTTGTAACGTTAAAAAATCATTTTGTTTATTATTAATACAATTAGCTTGCTCTAATATAGATTTTTTCAATTCTAAAATACCAAAACCAGTAACAACATTACAGCAAACAACTTGACATCCTAAGGTGTTTTTTAAATAAACGACTAATTTTTGCTGATCTTTATAACAATATTGATCATTTTTATTAATGTGAGTATTAAGGACTATTAACATATTGCAATTTTGCTCTAACAATTGCAAGGTAACATATAGGTCTCTATTTAAATTTTCGATACTAATTACATTAATAAAAACATCTTCCCGCAACTCATTAACATATTCGCAAACTAATTTTTCTTCTAATGACATTTGTTTGCTAGCAACTAAAGAATAACACCCAGGCAAATCATTAACTTTAATTAAATTCCCCAAATAATTAAAACTAGATTTAGCTAAATCTAAAGTAACCCCTTCCCAATTACCAATTAGATTATGTTCACCTGTTAAATAATTAAACAAACTGGTTTTGCCAGCATTTGGCGTGCCAATTAAAGTAATTTGAATTTGTGGTTTTCTTGACAACAATTTATTTTTCTACAGGATCTAATTTAACAATTTTTATAATATTTGCTTCTTCTCTTCTAATAATAAAACTACGACCAGAAGATAAAGATACCTCTATCGGATCTCCAAATGGTGCTGCATGCTTTATTTTTAAAATCTCTCCAGGAACAACCCCTTGCGCCAACAACCTTTGCCTATAATACTGGTTATCCCCTATAGCTAAATCTATAATTAATGCAGACTCACCTATCTTTAATCTAAAAAAACTATTTAATCCCGACACATCTTTAATGTTATTTTGATTATTCATAATATTATGTAAAATACTCATTTGGTTATATATTAATCTTATTTTTTGAATTATCTTTCGAAAGTAAATGAGAATTATTCTCATTTACTTTCATTATAATAAATAATCCAATATAATCAATAGCCTTTTGAAAAAGACAGATAATAAAGAATTGGCTACTTATCATGGAAAACAGGCTGCAATTCATAATAATTGCATAACATGTAATAAATAAAAATAACTAAAAACATTAAAAGGGGTTGCAATTTCAAAAATTTACTTAAATTATTAATAACAATAACCGTAACCACGACTTCAAGCTTATTATTAATATTAAAAAATTTAATGCCTACTAATAATATTCCAGCATCAAATGTCAGTGACACAATTAACACTTTAATAATAAAAGGAGCTACACAGTTTACTCACTATGATCTTAAATCTGTTTATTCGCATGAAAATAGATTTAATAACGACACCAATACGTACAAAATGAATTGTTCTGGATTTGTGGATCTAGTATTAACTTCTCAAAAAATAGAAAATCCAATTAAAGAAGTTGTAGACTTTATTCCAAATGACTTTCAACCATCTATATTAAACAACAAACCGTCTCCACTACATTATGTGTTTTTTTTACAAAACAAAGTTAATAAAGAATACTGGGCTTCAATTCATGATGCATCTTTATTAAAACCTGGAGATTTTATTGCTTATACTAAAAACAGATATTTATTACCAAAAGAATTAAAACCAAGTGTCAGTCAAAATGAATCAAATTCTGAATGTGGTCAACATATCATGATTGTAGCTGACGCTCCAAAACAAGATTATACAAAGTCACATTTATTCTGGGTGCCAATTTTTGATTCAACCAAAAGTAATCATGGTTATAACGATGCACGTTCAGAACATAACAATGGTGGATTTGGTCGCGGAACAATAGGCTTAATGCTAGATAAGTATAATAAACCTACTAGTTTAATATGGAAGAATCATTCTCATGATTCAACTTGGACGCCTACAAACCAATCGCTACTCGACCGTAATATAGAAATGGCACGTATTAAAGACTGTGCAAAGAACTTTTACTTTTAAACGAATGCTGCATAAGGCCAGAAACATATAATATCTAATAAAGGCTATATAAAATATGTAACTGTTAATAGTCAATCTACAGCGGAAGTCAATGAAGAAAAAATAGCCAAAGATGCAGCATGGGATGGATTGCATAGTATTTTAACTAATCGTTAATTCTCTTCAACCAAACAGGCTGTACATTTATGCTATGAATTTCAGAAAATGGTATAAACCTAACAAATTTCACATCACCGTTTAAATATATTTTTTTTATTGGCCACAAAAGCTACTGATTTTACTTTGTTTTTAGCTATTAATTCACTAATCATTCTGCCAACCTTAGCTATCAAGACAGACAAATGAAAATATCTATTTAATACAGTATAAATTTTTCTATTTTAACAATCAGTGCAATTTAGGGTGGCACGATACAAATGCTGCATAGGGCCAGAAACATATTGCACTCCTGATAGGAGTAAGGCATGTGCGGCAAGATTACATAGGTATAGGGTTTAGGGGATTCTATAAATTTGCTAAATACGCTACAAATGTTAGCATGATAGATGAAACAGCTAACA
>CAIJNR010000026.1 GCA_903822055.1 uncultured Francisellaceae bacterium
GCAAACATAGCTTTATCGTTAGAAACAAATTTAGGAAATTCAAAAATCCAAGCTGCCTCTAACCCATTAGTATTTTTAGGCAAAAAAATGGACAAATCAAATTTATAAACCATTTCTCCAACAAAATGACTAACAAACAATGCTAAAAAACTAGAGCAACAAACGCATATCAAGATTAAACTTATTATACGTGTTGCATTGTGCGCTAAATTAATAGCCGCTCTAAATAACAATCCGAATATTATAAATGGCAATAAGCATATTATTAATGACTTAATGGCTAAACTTATTGCATAAAGATATTGATATACTGATATCGGTATGAATTTATCCAACAAGACTATAAAAGCCGCTATCAACAATAAAATAAATGGCATTTTACGAAACATGGCTTAATTTCACTTTTTCCATTGAGGATATTTCTCGCAGATCCTGAGAGACTTGCTTAAACAACCTACACACACCATACATATTAATCAGCAACATGCAATTCAAAAACACATCAGATAAATTCCATAAAAACCGCACTTCAAAAAAAATACCACATGGAATTAACATAACGAATAAAATTTGAAATAAAAATATATATTTGTTGTTTTTAAAATTGCTACAAAGATATTCTATAGCGCTTTCTGCACAATATCCCCAAGTTAAAATAGTAGTAAACGCAAACAAACATAAAGTAACATTTACTACCAAAATTGCTAAACTATCATTATTTAAACCTATTTTAAATGCAGCCAAACACATGCTGGTACTCTCTAATGGTAACCTCCAAGCATCTGTAACTAACAATACAAAACCGGTTAACAAACAAATTATAAGCACCACAATTGGTGCTAACATACTAATTAATCCTTGTTGCATAGCTATCATTTTATAATTTATGTCATCTTGAGATACCTTGGAATGTAAAATTGGCGCAATACCAATTCCAGTGTCTGTAGCCATAACTCCTCTATCAAAACCAACCCTAATTGCTTCTGACAGCATAAACCCAACACCAGCCCCACGTATAGAGTTATAATTAAAAGCACTTTCTAAAATCAAATTTAAACTTGGAATCAATGATGCTTTATAAGACAATAAAATTTTTATACAAGAAACAATATAAAACAACGCCATAAGTGGCACTATACTAGTTACAAGATGAGAAAATCTTTTTAAACCACCCATCATAACTAATGCAACAAAAAATGCCATTAACAATGCAACTAATAATGGTGAAACTTGTGCTTGATGTAACGGTAAGGTAATGGAATGTACTTGAATAAAATTACCAGTAGTAACTGCAGAACAAACCACTAGCAAACAAAAAATTTTATTAAGGTATTTGCAATTTAATCCTTTAGATAAATAAAACATTGGGCCGCCAACCCAATTATCTTTATCATCTTTTTCTCTATATTTAACCCCCAAAAAACAACAACAAAATTTGATAACTGTACCAAACATCACCATAATTATCATCCAAAATAAAGATCCTGGACCACCAGTTGTTACTGCAACTGCAATTCCTGCAATATTGCCAGTACCTAAATTACCACCCAACACAGCAGATAATGCTCCAAAAGATGAGAAATTTTGTTTGTTGCTACTGGTTTGTATAGTATATTTAATGGCTGAAATTATTTTTCTAAATTGAATAAATCTTAAAACGATCGAAAAATATAGCCCAGACAAAAAAATTACTGGTATAACACAATAAATTGATAAGTTATGTTTTATAATTTCTAACATTTTAATGCTCACAAAACCGTATGAAATTCAGATAATTTATAAGAAAAATAATCGGTAGACGTTACCACAAATATATATTTATGCAAAGCATAATCTATTTAGACCAACTTTATGGTATGCTATGTTGCCTGTTGTTTGACGCGGAGTCAGTTATGTCGCTTTTTTAACTGTTCAGTGGGGGGTAGGTGTTTTTAAAATTTATGAAGCATCCTGAACGAATAAAACCTGTTGTTAATGTGTTTACGCTCTGAATGGTGCGTAATAAATTTTAAAAACACCTACCCCCCACTGAACAGTTAAAAAATTGTTTCTAGGTAGCAAAAATGGAATTATTGCCTTGTAATTTCACAAAACGCTTATTTAAATTTCGAACAGCATAGAACCAAAATATTAAAATAAAGATAATACATGGAAATAATAAAGGTAGCACATCTAAGATTGAACCAGCACCTACAAAATCAATTAAAGCTAACTGCGTCCACGATGCTCCAGATTTACCAAAACGTGCTCCAACCAAATCAACCGCTGCCTTACCTTTAATCTTTGCTTCTTTATCTAATGGAATATATGCCATCTCTTTTGTTGTATCAAACAGACAATATTTCATGGTTTTACAAGCAATATTATGAATTGTACCAAATAAAACTAACAACATTAATGGGGTTACTAAAATCTGAATTTGAGTAAAATTCCAACAAAATCCTGCAATTTTAAAATGAAAAACAGGAGTAGAAACTTGCCATAATGCAGCATGATTAGATGCATAATCTGGAAATAAAAAGTATATAATAAAAAATAAAGCGCTAGTTACAGCTAAAACAATTGGAGTTAGTCTTGCACTAACATACCAACCATAACGTCGAATAATATTGCCTCCAACGAAGACAGCTACAAATAAAGAAATTACCCCTAATATCGTTTGTATTATCCCCATATAAGCTTGATAATCTGTAGAATTAGGAAATTGTAATTTTAACATTGCCTTCCAGCTAACCTCTACCATATTAACAGATATCCCATAGCCAACAACCATAAGCGCTATCAATCCTAGGTATGGAGAACGCATAATAAACAATAAGCTATCTCTTAAAGAAAGCTTGGTTCGATTATCTAATAGATTTTCATTATTTGGAGTATTTAAATTAGATTGCTCAACCACATAACGATTTGTCCACCAATAGACTATTGCAATACAAATACATACAAATAAAACTATACTCATCAAAACAGTGACTGTTGCAGAAAAATCACCAGCTGTTAATTTAGCGTAATAATAAATAGTTAACCCTGCAATAATCGTACCAATCTGACCACCAGCTGTATACAACACATAAAATCTCATAGCATTTTTTACATTAGTGACTTGATTTGCAAAACCCCAAAATAAAATGCTAATCATGAGCCCACCCCAAAGTTCCGCCAACACAAAAAATAAAGAGTTCATCCAATATCGATAAACTAAAATCCAATGTTTGTGCTCAGCTCCAACTATAGACAACAACCAATCAGCAGATTGGTTTAGACTCAATGATTCTCTATATGGAAATAAAACAAACCCATATAATAAAAAAAACAACATAAATACCGTAACAATCACGTAAAACAAGTTTGTTCTAGAAAATTTATTACTTAATTTTGAGTAAAGTAACATGGCGCAAAAAGCCACCACAAGAACAACCCCGCCTTTTAGCACAGGAATTACTTCTGCACCACCACCTTTGGCAGTAACCACGACAGTATCTTTAGTGGCAGTTAGTATAGTGTAGTTAAAAGAAACACAGAATTTAAGAATAAAAAGAGGAAGGAACGCCTTTAATTCTGTAGCATAAATTGGCCACAGTCTTTTTCGCCATTTACCAAAATCGGCAACTGTATTTACGGTTGTTTCTGACATAATTGGCTAGTATATATTAAATTGATTATAGCTTAAATAAGGTTTTATAATTTAAACAAGTAGCCTCTGCGACTTCCTCTATAGAAATATGTTTTATGTCAGCTATTTTACGAGCTATATATGGTACGTAGCATGGTTGATTAATCTTTCCACGAAAAGGTACTGGAGCTAAGTACGGGCTATCTGTTTCTATTAAAATTCGCTCTAACGGTGATTTTTTTACAACCTCTAGTAGATCTTCAACTTTATTATTAAAAGTTATTATTCCTGAAAAAGAAATATAGAAACCAAGATCTAAAGCTTTTTTCGCCATATCCCAATTTTCTGTAAAACAATGCATTACCCCAGATACCTGATTTGCCTGTTCATTAATTAAAATATTGATAGTATCAGTTTTAGCCATGCGTGTATGAACAATTAATGGTTTTTGCACAATCTTAGCAATATTAATTTGCTCAATAAAACTGGCTTGTTGCAATTTGTTATTAATAACAACATCTTCGGTGTTAGTATTATTGTTATGATAATAATCTAGTCCTGTTTCACCTATTGCAACCACATGCGGATCAGCAGCTAATTGTAATAAATTTTCCATCATATTGGGATTGTTATGTAGATCTATAGCGTGTTCTGGATGTAATCCAATCGACATTTTAACCATAGAAAATTCTTCAGTAATTTTAAGTAAAGTTGCATATTGGTTAGGGTGGGTTGCAACTGATAACAGATCAGTAACTTTATTATCTAAAGCATTTTTAATAATATCAGATAAATCAACACCCATCTTAGATAAATCTAAGAAATGCAAATGACAATGTGAATCAGCAAACATAATTTTTTCCATTTAAAAACATATGGTTACATCGTATTAGTTGGATCAGGATTTTTGATGGTTGTAACTAATAAGTTTTGGATTTTTCTAGATAATTCGTCTGCAAGAGGACCTGTAAATTGTACTCCAATACCAGCTGTTCGGTTACTACTTGATGTATCTGGAGTGATCCAAATCACTTTACCATCTACCTGATATTTAGAATCATCAGATAATGAAATTAGTAAAGGTAGCATGTCCCCCATGTTAAAAGCTTTTTTAGTTGGAATAAATAAACCACCGTGTGCGACAAATGACATGTATGCTGTATATAATACTGTTAAGTCTTTAATAGACAATGACAATATTTTGGGTGGCGGTGTAGATGGAGTAGAACTATTATTTTGAGCAGCACTATTTGGTGTCTTGTTTTGATTAGGATCTTGCTCTGATGCCATAAATATTATCTCCGGTAATTTCAGTCATGATAAAATTATATAAAAACAGCTGCCAATTAATTTGATGGCCTAAAATAATAAGTCTATTTATATAGTTTAAACTATCTAATAATTGCCATGTCGCTTTTGCCGATATTTTTTGTTTAATTTCTAATAAAACCCCTGTTTTGGTTGTTTTTATAATGTTGGTCACTATGAACCACAAACAATTTGTTAATTGCTTCTTAGGTAATTTTTGCCATTTTTCCACTATATCAATTAAATTTACGTTATCTTGCACCCAAAGATTATATAAATCTTGTAGGATTTCTAATTGATTACTATTTTGATTATCTTCGTGCAAATTATTTTCTATTTGTTCAAAAACATTAAATTGTAACACCCTGCTTAGTATAGTAGCTGGTAATGTTTTGCAATTGTTAGTAATTAACAAAAACAATATTTCTGTAGTTAGAGGTGGTTCTTCTAAAGTTTTTAAAAATGCATTAGCAGCTTGAATATTAATATTATGAAAATTATTTATTAATAAAATTTTTTTATTTGCTAAATATGGAGCATTGTTTGTAAAATCATTAATATCTCTAATAATATGAGGGAGCCGAAGACGGCGGCTATGCGGCCGTCGAGCC
>CAIJNR010000027.1 GCA_903822055.1 uncultured Francisellaceae bacterium
GAACCTTTTTTTGTACTTGAGAGTGTTTATATAATGCATCCAATATACCATGATCTACAAATGGTTGATCGCAACAGTAAAAATTTACATTACAATGTAACAAAGTATTAACAAATGTTTCTTTGCTAGTTAAAGTGCCGAGTTCAGCTATCAATAAGGTAGCTTGTTTTTCTTTACAACAAGCAATTGCTTGTTGTAATTGTGACCATTTGTTGTTACGACGATTTTCTAAAATCTCTACGAAAGTATCGACTATTTGAGTTGGCTGTTCTTTACTAGTTAGAAAATTATCTATAGATTTTTGTTGTGATTCAGTTTGTTGTGATACAAAATAAGTAACAAATAAATTTGAATTCATTGACACGGTAGCCCTCATAAATGTTATGTTGTTAATATTGGCCATACTTCCCTGAGACCTAATTAGATTAAAGTATAGCTTTGGTTTTCGTAATGTAAAATACGAAGTAAAGGGTTCTTTGTAATAACCCATAAAACTTATATTTTTTCATCAAAACGTTTAGTTAAAACTTCTGCATTAGTTGCAGTAATAAGCAAAGTATGTTCCCACTGAGCAGACAATGTATGATCTTTAGTTACAACAGTCCAGTGATCTGGTTTTACTTTATTAGCTCTCTTACCAGCATTGATCATTGGTTCTATTGTGAAGATCATCCCTTCTTGTAAAATAAAATTATTTGCAGGATTGGAACTTGCAAAATGTACGACTTGTGGATCTTCATGAAAATTTTCTCCAATGCCATGTCCACAATATTCTCTTACTACAGAAAAATTAGCGTTTTCTGCATGTTTTTGAATGGTTTGTCCGATAATTGCACTACTGATCCCGGGTTTTAAAGCTTTAATTGCTAAGTATAAACATTCTTGGGTAATATTAACCAAACGTCTAGCTAATATAGATGGCTCTCCTACAAAAAACATTTTACTTGTATCACCATGAAAACCATCTTTTATAACTGTTACATCAATATTAACTATATCTCCATTTTTTAAGATCCTGTCGCTAGGGATCCCATGACAGATTTCATGATTTACGGAAGTACATATTGATTTTGGAAAAGGAATATTATTTGCTCCAAGATAATTTAATGGTGCTGGTATGGCGAGTTGTTTATTTACTATATAGTCATGACAAAGATTATTTAATTGATTTGTAGTTACACCTGGTCGGACATAACCTTCTATCATTTCTAAAACGTTGGCTGCCAGTTTCCCCGCAATTCGCATTTTATCTATTTCTTTTGAGTTTTTAATTTTTATATTAGTTTGCATGTTGTCTTTAATAAAACTCCTTGATATTTACAGACTAGTCTATGGCCAAATTAGCATTGTTTTAGAATACCCATAATGCGTATCGACGTTGCTGAATAAACAATTATATGATATATATTGTCCATATTAAATCACACACATATCAAATTTTAAATTTGGGTGCTGAAAAATTTCTAAGTTAGGTGTTTTTCGGTGAATTTAAAGAGTATGTGGAGGCATAACCCAATTAATTAAGGAAAATATTTATGAGTATTAGTAAAGTTACCATGCAAGATTTGTTTAAAGCTGGCATACATTATGGTCATTTAACTAGATGTTGCAATCCAAAAATGCATGAGTATATTTATGGAATCTGCAATCAAGTTAACATTATTAACTTAGAACAAACTATAGTGTTGTTACAAGAATCTCTTAAGCTAATAGAAAAAATTGTAAGTCACGGCGGTAAAATTTTATTTGTAGGTACCAAAAGAGCGGCTAGAGATATAATTGTTACCGAGGCTAAAAAATGTGGCATGCCATATGTTAACTATCGTTGGTTGGGTGGTATGTTAACTAATTACAAAACAATAAAACAGTCCATACGTAGACTAGAAGAATTAACTAAGATGCAAGAAGATGGAACCTTAAAACACCTCACCAAAAAAGAAAATTTAACTATTTCTCGTGAATTACTGAAATTAGAAAATAGCTTAGGTGGTATTAAAGACATGAAAGGCTTGCCAGACGCTATTTTCATAATTGATGTTGGACACGAAGCTATTGCAGTTAAAGAAGCAAATCGTATTAAAATCCCAGTGATAGGGGTTGTAGATACTAATAGTAACCCAGATGGAGTAACTCATGTTATTCCTGGTAACGATGATGCGATGCGTGCAATATCATTGTATTGTAATTATGTTTCAGACACTATCTTGGCTACTAAAAATGAAAAAAGTGCAATAACAGCTGCAGCAAAATATGGTGAAAATTTTGCAGAGACAGCAGAAGTCGTGCACCATAGAAAATCATCATAGTAAGTTAAACATCATTTATATAGTCTTTCTATTTGGGACCTCTTAATAGAGGTCCTATAGATGACTCTAAAGAGAGGAATATATGCCGTCAATTAAAGTAGAGATTAAAGCTGAATTAGTAAAAGAATTACGAGAAAAAACCAGTGTCAGTATGATGGAATGTAAACGTGCTTTACAAGCAACTAATGGTGATGTTGATGCAGCTATTGATTTATTACGTAAATCTGGGGAAGCCACCGCTGTTAAAAAGCAAGGTAGAATTGCTGCCGAAGGCTTGGTGGTTACTAGTTCTGATGCAGCAGGTAGCCAGGTTGCTATTTTGGAAATTAATTGTGAAACAGATTTTGTTGCGAAAAATAATAAATTATTAGATTTTGCTAAAGAGGTTGCAGGCGTTATTTTAGCAACAAAAATATTGGATATGGATAAACTTGGATTACAAAAATTAGCTAACGGGCATACGATTGAGCAATCTAGGCTAACTTTAGTTACTCAATTAGGAGAAAACATTGTATTGCGACGAGCTGAATCATACATAACAACTAATAATCAAGTGTTAGGTGTTTATATGCATGGTATGCCTCATAAGATTGCAAGTGTAATTTGTTTACAGGGTGGAGATGTTAATCTTGCTCGTGATATTGCGATGCACGCTGCTGCTATGCGTCCCGAGTATGTAACCATAGCCGACGTACCTAAGGATAGGTACCAAAAAGAAGAAGAAATCTTTATGGAGCAAACGAGACTTAATAATAGTGATAAACCAGAAAATATTTTACAAAAAATTGTAGCTGGAAGGATCCATAAATTTTTTAAAGAAATAACATTGTTAGATCAAGTATTTGTAAAAGATCCGGATTTCACTATCGATAAGCTACTGGCTAAACATAATGCTAAAGTGGTTAAAATGTATCGTTTAGAAGTTGGTGAGGGTATAGAGAAGCGTGCAAGTTAAGTATAAAAGAATTTTATTAAAATTTAGCGGAGAAGCCTTAGCTGGTGATGCTCATAAATTTGGTATAGAACCAAATGTTATAGACAAGTTAGTGGAAGATATAGGGCAGCTAGTAAAATTACAAGTGCAAGTTGGGTTAGTAGTTGGTGGTGGTAATTTTTTTCGAGGACAAGTTCTCGCTGAACATGGGTTAGTAGATAGAGTAACTGGTGATCAGATGGGGATGTTGGCTACTATAATAAATGCGTTAGCGTTTAGGGATGCATTTGAACGAGCTGGTTTTGAATCTAGAATTATGTCTGCCATTCCAATTATGGGTATAGTAAATTTTTATGACAATAAAGAAGCAATTCGTCATTTACAAAAAAATAGGATCATGATTTTTGCAGCTGGTACTGGTAATCCTTTAGTAACAACAGACTCTGCTGCTAGTTTACGTGCATTAGAAATTAATGCAGATGTGTTTCTTAAGGCAACTCAAGTAGATGGTATTTATCCTTCTGATCCTAAGCATAAAATCCATACGGAGCATTATAAAACTTTAACTTACACAGAAGCTTTACAACAAGAATTGGGAGTAATGGATTTAAATGCATTTATTCAATGTAGAGATTATGGTATGAAAATTATAGTATTTAATATCAACAAGCCTAATTCGTTATTAAATATTATTTTTGGTAAAGAAGAAGGGACTATAGTTGAAGGAATATAGTAGTCATCCACCCGGCTGCTAACGCAGCCGACCTCCTTCGAAGCGAAGGAGGTTGTTACTTATAAATTGGAGATAAACCATGTTAGATTTAAATAATATTTATAAAGATGCTGAACAAAAAATGCAAAAAAATATTGAAAATTTAACTAAAGAATTAGCTAAAATTCGTACTGATAGAGCTCACCCTAATCTATTAGAGAGTATTCAAGTAGAATATTATAATCAACGTACTTCTTTATCTAAAATTGCTAATATAATAGTTGAAGATGCTAGAACTTTAGCTATTACTCCATTTGATAAAAGTTCAGTTGGAGCTATAGAAAAAGCAATTGCAGTTGCAAATTTAGGGCTAAATCCAGTAGTTGTAGGTTCTTTAATTCGTGTGCCTATTCCACAATTAACCGAAGATCGTAGAAAAGCATTAGTGAAACAAACTAAAGCTGATGTAGAAAACGCTAGAATTGCTATTCGTAATGTTCGTCGTGATGCTAATGTGCATATTAAATCGTTATCTACTAATAAGACTATTAGTATTAACGAAAAAGAAGCCGCCGAAACTAAAATTCAAAAACTAACTGATCAATATATAGATAAAATTGATAAGCTTGGTTCTATTAAAGAAATTGATGTAATGAAAGTTTAATAATCATGGCAAAACCAAGACACATTGCAGTGATTATGGATGGAAATGGTAGATGGGCTAAAAGGCGATTTTTACCACGAATTGCAGGATATCCTAAAGGTGTAGATGCGGCACGCAACTTAGTGCAAATGTGTGTAGATCATAAAATCGAGATCTTAAGTTTATTTGCATTTAGTAGCGAAAATTGGCATAGACCACCACAAGAAATAACAACATTAATGAATTTATGTCTAAAATTGTTGACCGAAGAAATAAATGATTTACATAAACATCAGATTAAATTACAAGTTATTGGTGATATCGTTCCTTTGTCATTAGAATTAAAAAATGCGATTAGTTTTGCGACAAATTTAACTGCCAACAATAATGGGTTAAAATTAAATATAGCTATTAATTATGGCGGTAGATGGGACCTTATGCAGGCTATGCAACAAGTAGCTACAAAAATTCAAACATCTAATTTAAAAGTTACTGATATTGATGAACAACTTATATCTTCGCATTTAAGTCTTGGTGATTTGCCTGATCCGGATTTATTTATTAGAACCAGCGGTGAACAAAGAATTAGTAATTTTTTTTTGTGGCAATCAGCTTATTCAGAATTATTTTTTACCGACACATTATGGCCAGATTTTGCTGCTGCAGATTTTAAAAAAGCATTAGATTTTTTTAACTCTAGGGCTCGCAAATTTGGCGGTATCTTGGAGAAAGTAAATGCTTAAATTGCGAATACTAACTATTAGTATTTTATTACCTTTATTTATATGGTTAATATTATTTGCATCTAATACAGTGTTTTTATGGACAACTGCGGTTATTATTAGCTTAGCAGCATTTGAATGGCTAAAGTTATTAAAGTTAAATAATTTAGTGTTTAGTTGTTTGTGGGTGATTTTTTTAGCAATAATTGGATTTTTTATCGTTAATAAAAAGGTTTATGTTAACGATTTATATTACATTAATCAGATGATGGTAACAGCGTGTGGTTTTTGGTTGTTTGTATTTTGTTGGTTTTTTTTGCTTAACCATAATAATATAATTTTACAGCCTCAAACAAAATTAAAAAAATTCTTTCGGGTTATTGCTAGTTTATTTTATTGTTTACTTGCACTTATCCCAAGTTGGTTAGCCATGAATTATTTGAAGATACATAACGACTATTTATTGACATTAGCTTGTTCAATTGTTATTGCAGCAGATATCGGTGCTTATATTGGCGGTAAACTGTTTGGTAAACATAAATTAACGATTGTGAGTCCAGGTAAAACGTGGGAAGGTATAATTGGCGGTTATATAGGCGCAATATTGGTGGCTATCGTATATTTAATAATATTAAATACTAAACCACACTTGCATTTACATGTTATCTCTATGTTGGGAATTATATTATTAACTAGTATTACTTTTATATTTTCAGTTGTTGGTGACTTATTTGAAAGCTTATTGAAGCGTATAGCTATGGTTAAAGATAGCGGTAGTATTTTGCCTGGACACGGTGGCATTCTAGATAGAATAGATAGTTTTTGTGCAGGAATACCGATGTTTTTATACAGCTTTTTGTTTTTAAGTTAAGCGGGGCACTGCCGTTAAGTTAAGGCATCCACCCGGCGGCTAAAGCCGCCACCCTCCTTCGAAGTCGAAGGAGGGTAACTAAAGCAGCTTAATGATTTTTTTATAAAAAAAATTAACAAAGTTTAGTATATTAGTATAATTTTAAATGCGTATAAATCTAACCCTCCTTCGCTTCGAAGGAGGGTGGCGGCTTTAGCCGCCGGGTGGATGCTTAATGGTAGGAAAATAGAATGAAAAACACAGATCAAACAGTTCCAATTCCAATGCAATTTATTGGACCAGTTAAAATTAATTCTAAAGAATTAATAGGTGAATTTAATGTACCAATGGCAACATTTGAAACACCATTATGGCCGTCTTGTAATAGAGGAGCTAAAGTTTCGCGTTTAACAACTGGTATAACAGCCGTGATCATTAAAGATAACATGACTCGCTCTATAGTATTACAGGCATCTGATATCGATAGCGCACAAATAGTTGTAGCAGAATTAGAAACCAGGTTTGATGAGCTATGTTTAGTTGCTAATAAATCTAGTAAATTTGCAAAATTATTAAGCTTAGATAATCAAATAGTTGGTAATTTAATCTATTTACGTATTAGTGTAGCAACTGGT
This sequence comes from uncultured Francisellaceae bacterium, assembly GCA_903822055.1. GTDB lineage: Bacteria > Pseudomonadota > Gammaproteobacteria > UBA6186 > Azoamicaceae > UBA6186. The sequence goes on from CAIJNR010000027.1 coordinate 6,803, forward strand.
GATGCATCTGGGCATAACATGGCTACTATTGCAGCAGAAAATATTTTAAATTGGCTGCTAGAACAATATCCTAAACTTAAATATGTATCTATTTCTGCAAATTATTGTGCAGATAAAAAAGCGTCGGCGGTTAATGGTATTTTAGGGCGTGGTAAATATGTTGTTGCCGAAATTAATATTCCTAGAAATATAGTTGTGGATGTTTTAAAAACTACCCCAGAAAAGATTGTCGAATTAAATATCAAGAAAAATTTAATTGGTGGAATATTGGCAGGCAGTATTAGGAGCGCTAATGCTCATTTTGCTAACATGTTACTAGCAATTTATTTGGCAACAGGTCAAGATGCTGCCAATATAATTGAAGGTTCACAGGGTATTGTCCATACTGAAGTTTTGGATGATCATTTATATTTTTCTGTAACTCTGCCAAATATAATTGTTGGAACTGTTGGTAATGGGAAAGATTTAGCATTTGTGCAATCTAATTTGAAAAATATGGGTTGCAGTAATTTAAATGCGAGAAAATTAGCTATTATTATAGCATCTAGTGTGTTATGTGGAGAATTATCATTGTTAGCGGCTCAAACAAATCCTGGAGAACTAATGCGGACTCACATTAGTTTGGAAAGATCTAAACAATAGGTTATAGAAAGTATGATCAAAACTTCTTTTAGTGCTAAAGCACCAGCCAAGTTGATTATTTCAGGAGAGCATGCGGTGGTGTATGGGGCACCGGCTATTGCTATGGCAATTAATCAATACGTGGTTACAACTGTTGGTTGGGCAAAAAAAACTACCAACAAACGTAAAACCAATCCAATTATAAATTTTAATTTATTAAACCTTAAATATGCCAAATCACACCCATTAAAGACATTAATCTTATTAAGAGAACAATTGCATGAGAATTATTATACATTTTTAAATGGTCATTGTAGTATTAAAGAAGTTATAAAAAAACCATTTGAATTATTACAGTATTTAGTAACTAATGTAATTGAAAAATTACAATTACAACTATCACAAAATTTAGAAATTCAAGTGGATTCTAGTATTCCAATTGGTTCCGGATTAGGATCGTCAGCAGCTGCCATTATAAGTTGTTTAAGATCATTGGCTCATTTATTTAAAATTACTTGGGATCCAAGTAGATTTCTAAAAATAGGTACAGACATAGAAAATTTACAGCACGGTAAGTCTAGTGGTTTGGATTTATATACTACCACTTTTGGTGGATGTACGTATTTTAAAAACAATATTAATGAGGCACAAAGTATAATATTACCAAACTTTGACTTTAAAATTATTAATACTGGTAAACCATCTTCCACTACTGGTGAATGTGTATCTAGTGTTAAAAATCATTTTGTTAAATCAGGTTTAATAAAAGAATTTGCTCAAATTACCGAAGCTGTTAAACAAGCTTTAATAACAAACAACAAACAACAATGTATAGCTGCTATAAAAGAAAATCATGCATTGTTATGTGCAATTGGTGTGGTTCCAGAAAAAATCAAAATGTTTATCAGAGAAATTGAGAAAATTGGTTGTGCTGCAAAAATTTGTGGAGCAGGTAGTGTTTATGGAGATAATGCTGGAATTATCATGTTAATTGGTGATTTATCAAAGATTGCTAACATTGTCGCTGATTATCAGTATCAATTACAAAACATTAGTGTTGATTATAGTGGAGTCAGTATTGTTTAAGGTGTCAGTACCTGGTAGTTTGATGTTGTTTGGTGAACATGCTGTATTACAAGGAAAGATGGCGGTGGTTGCTGCTATTAATTCTAGATTGGAAGTTGATTTAACTCCTCATAATAATAAAATTTTTATTAACTCTAGTTTAGGAAATTGCGAATTAAATTTAAATAATTTAACTCAAGATTTAACAAACAAGTTGGCAATGAATTCGTCGTTACAATATGTAATAGAATGTATTCAATATATTAATTCACAACAAAAAATTACTAAAGGATTTAGACTGGATCTAATCGATGGAAATTTAAAAAATTCTGTAGGATTTGGCACATCAGCGGCTGTAGTTGTTGGAGTATTATTTGTTGCTAATAAATTTTTCTCACTTGATATATCAAAAGATGTTATATTCAAACAAGCTCTTTGTGTAGTACATAAAGTGCAAGATGGGCTTGGTTCTGGTGCTGATGTTGCAGCCAGTATTTATGGTGGAATTATTGGATATCAAAATTTCACAGTACAAAAAGTTTTTAAAAAAGAAATTGACTTAACTGCTGTATATTGTGGTTATAAAACTAAAACAGCTGATGTTATAAAAATTATTAATAATAAATTGCAAAATGAAAATTATAAAAATTTATACAATTATATTGTTAACAGCATGCATGATTGTAGTAAATTAGGAATATCTGCTATAGAACAGAATGATTTAAATACACTTGGAAAACTTATGAACGTAGCGCATGGATTGATGAGTGGTTTAGGGGTTGTTGATAACACTATAGATAAATTGGCCACTGACTTGCGAGCGCAAAGTGGAATGTATGGGGCAAAAATATCAGGAGCAGGTATGGGAGATTGTGTTATTGGTTTGGGTACACTTAACAATCAAATATTTAAAGAAGAGCAATTTTCTATTAAAACGACGCCTTGTGGTTTAATATGGTTATAGAATCTTTTGCATTTGCACCAAGCAATATTGCCTTATGTAAGTATTGGGGAAAAAGATCATCTAAGCTTAATTTGCCAGTAAATTCTAGTTTGTCAATTTCTTTAGGAAACAAAGGTGCATCTACTAAAGTATCTTTAATCAATAATAATACTGATGTGGTTATTTTAAATAGCGAGCAAGTTGATAGTGAACATAATTTTTATAAAAAAACTGTGAGCTTTTTAGATTCATTTCGTAATCAACTTCCAGATAAAAATACCTCATTTCAAATAGAGACATATTCAAATTTACCAATAGCTGCAGGATTGGCATCCTCAGCATGTGGTTTCGCTGCATTAGTTAAAGCATTAGATCGATTATTTGGTTGGAACATGACTGTTAAGGATTTATCAATTTTAGCTAGATTAGGTAGTGGTAGTGCTTGTCGTTCTTTATTTAATGGTTTTGTAAAATGGCATAGTGGCGTGGAGTTGGATGGTAGTGATTCATATGCGGAAAGCTTAGATCTAATTTGGCCAGATTTTTGTATTGGCTTATTGATTGTAGATCAAAAAGAAAAATATTTAAGTTCTAGAGAAGCTATGTTGTTGAGTGTAGAAACTTCTCCATTATATGATTCGTGGCAACAATTAGCTACTAGAGATTTACATACAATAGAAACAGCCATAAAAATACAAGATTTTCCTTTGTTAGGTAGAACAGCAGAAGATAATGCATTAGCTATGCACTCTATTATGTTGTCATCTAGGCCAGCAGTTATGTATTCTAATTGTGATACAATAATAAATATTAAAAAAATTTGGCAATTGCGGCGCGAATATAATTTAGAGTTGTATTTTACTCAAGATGCTGGTCCAAATTTAAAATTGTTATGTTTATCCAAAGATATTCCTATAGTTAAAGAATTTTTTCCTAGTATAGAGTTTATCCAACCATTTAAGGATCATAACCAAAATGAGTGATTTAATATTAGTTGATGTAAATGACAATATAGTAGGTACTGCAGAAAAAATGGCTGTACATAAAGCTGGCAATTTGCATAGGGCATTTTCAGCTTTTATTTTCAGATTACAATCAAATGATTTACAAGTACTATTACAAAAAAGGCAAACAAATAAATACCATAGTGGTGGCTTGTGGACTAATAGTTGTTGTGGTCATCCAGGTATTCAAGAAACTACAATATCTGCAAGTCAACGTAGAGTAACAGAAGAACTAGGAATAAATGTAGAATTATTTGAATTGGGTACTTTTATATATAAAAAAGAATTTTTTAATGGACTTGTTGAACATGAATTAGATCATGTTTTATTTGGTATTTATCAAAATGATATAATAACTCCTGATCCAAATGAAGTAGAAGATTTTAAATGGGTAAGTATATTGGAGCTTGAAGATTCTATGCAGAAATCTACTCAAGAATTTACAGTGTGGTTGCCACTAGCGTGGGAAATTGTAAAGGATAATTTTTCTAAAATAAAATTATCCTTTGAAAAATAAAAAATTATTGGTTGACAATACACGTAACCTATAAGAACATAAATGTTAGATGGATTTTTCGTTTAATTTAAGTGGGGGGTTTTTATGAGTTGCCCAGTAACCAAAGATGTAGATCGAAATGTTAGTAGTAATTTTGCTAAGTTAAACGCAAATGATAGTAAGGACTCATCAGAATCTCCTGTCCCTCATAGTAATTTTAATATAGATGCTTTTAAAAATTCTAATAAATCTAGATCAGAGATGTTAGGTCATTTAGAAAAATATATTAAGGAACCGTTAAAAGAGGTATTATTATTAATAAACCTGCTGGTGCTTAATGAAGAGAAAGAAGACAGTAAAATTCTCATTTACGAAATTAAAAATTTTATAAAAATAACATTAAATAATTGTACTAATATTTTAAAGTATAAATTTGATATAACAAATAAAACGATTACCCCTATTAACAAAAACAGTATAATAAGCAATGAGGTATGGAATAGTAAATTATTTATAGATATCTCTATATTGGTGCAAAAAATTTGTGGACAAAAACAAATTAATCTATCTAATGAAAAAGCTTTTATATGTATTAATGAGATTTATAATTACTCTAAAAAATCATCTGACAAATTAGATCTTAAATTTGTGGAATGGTTCATAGAAAGATTTTTAAGTAACGATACCTATCAAAGTGTAACGACGTAACTTTACTTGTATTTGTTCACGGGGGTAGGTATTTTTTAAACTTATTACGCACCATTCAGTGTGTTAATAGGTTAAAAATGTGTTTTTATTCTTTCAGGATGCTCCATAAGTTTAAAAAATACCTACCCCCGTGAATAAATACCTTTACTTAGGAGTGGTTAGTTTCTTTTTATTTAAGAAGTATACAACATCATTTTTTGAGACGTAGTCTTCTGACGATAATAAAGGAAACAATAATTGAACTTTTCTACCGTTATGCAATTTATTTTCTATATTTAATTTACCTTTATGCATGGAAACTATTTTTTCAATAAACTCTATTTTCATTTTAGTAAATTCTAGTATAGATGTACCTGTATTTTCACCAAATTTTTCTTCTATTTCAGTAAGAATATGTTCATCTAAACCAAAACTTTGATCTATTATTGTAATTTCAAACCAAGAAGCACCGTTATTTTGTAAACAAGTATTACTAGTGATAGATATTTCTGAATTTTTAGGTGAATTTTCTATTGATTGATGAATCAAACTTATTAAAATTTGTTTAATTCGTAATTCATCAGCGTATATATTAGGGATGTTTGGTTGCAAATTAGTAAATATGAAAATTTCTTTTAAAAAGGACATTTTCATATTGATTTTTATTGCTTTTTCTACAATAGTATTTAAATCAAAATAACTTAATTCTAAAATATTGCTAACTTTATTGTTAATACGCATCGCTAATTCTTGAATTTTTTGAGAATATTTAATAATTTGATTGTTGTTCACATTGTGGTTGTTGTTTAAATATTGATTTGTTAAATCAGAATAAACAAGTAATTCTTTAAAGTAATTTCCAAATTCATAGTGCATTTTTTTTATAAATTCTGCTTTTGCATAATCAGAATCTTTAGCAATTTGATTGGACAATTCTAGTTTTTGTTTATATAACTCTGTTCTCCTGATATATTTTATTACCAATAAAAGTCCTTTAGCCAATCTAGACATTTCTATTGAATTTTGTTTTGGTATATTGATGTTGCAATTACCATTAGATATTGAATATGCTAATTCGGATAAATTGGTTATAGGTGAAATTATTTTTTTTCTAAAAAAATATAATAATATTAAACAAAAAATACCAATAAATAAAAATTCTACTAATTTGGTGCTTACTTTATATAAAAAATCTTGCTTATACAAACTGGTGTTGTGTCCCACTAAAACAAAAAGCGGATAATCAGGAATTTTATTTAAATAAGAATATCTAATATTATTTAAATCAAGTGGTATTGGTAAAACTCCATCATGGTTGTTTGCAATATTAGTTGACACAAAAGTTGCTAATTGTTTTTTGTTTGTTAAAATTTCTGTATTTTGCTGTGGCTCTGAAGCTACAATATGATTAAAATTTTCATCAAATATAATATAATTTGCTTTTTCAATATTAACTATTTTTTGAATATATTGATTAATATGATCTATTCTTAAACCAAGAATTAAATACCCAAGAAATTTACCATTCTTATCTTTAACACCCATTGCTGTAGGTAATATGGGATTTTTACCAATAAAGCTTGTAGATGGCTCAGCTAGTTGTAAGGTCCATGGGTTTTCTTTGGCAGAGAGAAAATATTTTCTGTCTTTGATATCTGAAAAATTATTTTTTAAAATGCCAATTTTTCCGCTAACAGTAAGTTTACCATAAGAATTTACCCAACAAATATAGGATTTAGTCATGCTTTTTATATTTAAATTAACACTAGAGACTAATAAAGCAGCAATACCATTTATATTTGCAGGATCAACATTTTTTACTATTTTAGAGCCAAAAAATTTAAGAATATCTTCGTTTTCCTGCAGCATGTTAACAAGATTAAAAGAAATAGTTTTTGTGATTTTTGATAACAGATCTTTGTTTTCTTTTTCATATAAATAATATGAGTAACAACAGAAGCTAGCAGATAAAAGACAAAATGCAATTAAAACAATTATGATAAATAATAAATATTCATTAGATAAGGATGTGTGAAGTTTTTTTTTACTAATATACATAAAACAAAAAAATGATCATTAATTTATTTAATATGCTGAATTGTTTTCCCCAAGTCAACTAAAAATAATTTATTCTACTTGGGCGCTCTGACTTACCTTATTTTATCCATATATTTA
>CAIJNR010000028.1 GCA_903822055.1 uncultured Francisellaceae bacterium
ATTATGCAGAAAAAGCAAATCAAAGATAAATTCAGGAGCATAGAAGATACGCTTTCGAAAATTGCCAGGAGGGAGATCTCGATGAAAGGGATTATTATAAAGACTTTAATTTACGTATATTTTACCCTCCTTCGCTTCGAAGGAGGGTGGCAGCGTTAGCTGCCGGGTGGATGGTGTCAAATGAAAGAAAGTCACACTTTTAGTCGCACCCTTTTAGGTAATTAATATATAGGTTACAGTTAACGGGGAAATAGTTATGATGATTAGAGATATTTTTAAAAAATTGCAAGGATTATGGTCTTTTAGTAGAAATTTAATAAGAAATGATGTTCTTCAACCATTAGGTACCGTGAAAGGGACTGTAAAACTAAGCTCTTTTATTGAAAATAATAATGATCTATATTACTTAGAGGAAGGAGAGCTTATTATGAGTAATGGTGAAAAATTTAATATACGAAAAGAATACATCTATTCTTACCACGAGAAAGAAGATCAAATAGAAAAATATTTTGCTCAAGATGGGAAAAAAGAGGGAATATTTTATAAATTAAATTTCAAGAATCATACACAAACCGCTACTAAAAGCCAATCAATATGTGCTACAGGAGAGCATTTGTGCAGTAAAGATAACTATCAGGCAAATTATGAATTTTTAGAAGATAAATTTAAATTAACATATAAAGTTAACGGACCAAATAAAGATTATACTTCTGAAACGGTATATGAGAAAACTACTTCGCCTTCTTTGGTTCCTTAAGATTTTGAATTAAAATATAATATACTTGAACAATTTGAGGAGGCAAACAAATTGAGCTACATAACAACAGCAGAAAGAATAGGCATTCGGCAGATCTTAAGCTTTTAGATCATATATGATCTCTCAAAAAGTACTGGAAATTTTTAAAAGATTTGCCAAAATACAACCACATCCAACCACCGAACTAAAATATAACAATAACTTTGAACTTCTAATTTCAGTTATATTATCAGCTCAAGCTACTGATATAATGGTTAATAAAATCACTAGCAAATTATTTAGTATTGCTAACACTCCAGAACAAATGCTGCAATTAGGCGAAAAAAATTTACAAAAGCAAATTAAATCTATAGGACTGTTTCGAACTAAAGCGTTAAATATTATTAAAACATGCAAAATTTTAGTAGAAAAATTTGATTCAAAAGTTCCTAAAACTAGAGAAAATTTAGAAAGTTTGCCCGGAGTTGGTAGAAAAACAGCTAATGTAATATTAAATACAGCATGGCAACAACCAACTATTGCCGTAGATACACATGTTTTTCGGGTTGCTAATAGAATGGGGTTAATAAATGCTCAAACCCCACTTACCGCTGAGCTGCAACTATTAAAAATAATCCCTAAAAAATTTTTAGTTAATGCACATCATTGGCTAATCTTGCATGGTAGGTATGTGTGTACAGCACGAACTCCGAAATGCTTGAATTGCTTTATTGTTAATTTATGTGAATTTAATAAAAAACATACTTAGCTAGGAAGGGAGGTTGCTGACAACCTAGGAGATAAATTTACTTAATAGAGATATATTGTTAAGATTTACATTATAAAGTTGTAGAATATCAAGTGAACTTATTAGTATAAATTTGGGCTTAGGCATGCAGCAAATAATAATTGTTAGTGGTCGTTCTGGATCAGGCAAAACAGTTGCGTTGCACTCGTTAGAAGATCTAGGATTTTATTGTATAGATAACTTACCTGTTGCCTTTTTACCGCTTTTAGACCAAACAATAGGTAATCTGCATAGTAAAGTAGCAATTAGTATAGATTCTAGGAATTTACAAACAGATGTAACTGACATAGAAAATATTATTTCTCAATTACGTACTAGTTATAAAAAGGTTGATGTGATTTACTTAGATGCTAATGATAATATATTGTTACAGCGTTTTAGTGATACAAGGCGTAAGCATCCATTAACCAGGATGAATGAAAATTTTACGTTGCGGGAAGCAATTATTAAAGAACGTAATATGCTTCTAACAATTTCTAATTTAGCTGATTTTATTTTAGATACTACAAATTTATCGCAACACGGATTGTATAATTTAATTCGAGAACGCGTTGTGCAGCATTTAAAAGAAGGTCAATTACATATATTATTACAGTCATTTGGGTTTAAGTATGGGTTACCAGCAGATGCTGATTTTGTGTTTGATGTTCGATGTCTACCTAATCCATATTGGCAAGTAAATTTGCGTTCTTTAACAGGGTTGGATAGTGAAGTTGTAGAATTTTTAGAGCAGAGCAGTCTTGCTCAACAAATGACAAAAAAGTTAGTGTCATTTGTTAGTGATTGGCTAGTATACTTTAAGACAGATCATCGAAGTTATGTAACGATTGCATTAGGTTGTACAGGTGGTATACATAGATCTGTATATTTAGCAGAAAATCTTGCTAAGCAGTTAAAAATTGCTAATTTAAATTTAGGTAATGTGCAAGCTAGGCATAGAGAATTAAAGTAAATAATTAAATTAGTATGAAAGAAAGAAGGTCGATAAATTTGAAAGAACATAAATCAGAAGTGTTAAAAACAGATCTATTAAAATCAAAAATATATGCAGAATTAGCTAAATATAAAGATCCATATTTGGCTACGGATTTAGTAACAGCAAATTGCATTAAAGAATTAATTATAAATAACTGTCAAGTAATTTTAAATTTACAGTTTGGATTTATATTAGATAAATATGCACAAGAGCTTTATAAAAAGTTGTATATTTTGTTAGAGCCAGTGGTTATAAGTTTAGCGGAAGAAGTTGGTATAGATTTAGTTTTAGAAATTAAAATAAATATTAAAATACAGACACATGCTTATCACAAAAATGTAGAAAAAGTTCCTAACATTAAAAATATTATTGCAGTCGGATCTGGTAAGGGAGGAGTCGGAAAATCCACGGTTGCAGTCAATCTAGCATTAGCCTTAAAAGAACAAGGTGCTAAAGTTGGTATTTTAGACGCAGATTTATATGGGCCTAGTTTGCCTCACATGTTAGGTTGTCCAGAAAGAGTAAAAATCGTTGATAATAAATTACAACCACATACTGCGTATGGATTATATTGTATTTCTATTGGACATTTGTTAGAAGAAGATGCGCCAGTTGTATGGCGAGGTCCAATGGTTAGTGGTGGATTATTGCAACTATTACATGATACTCTTTGGCCAGAGTTGGATTATTTAATTGTTGATTTACCTCCTGGTACTGGTGATATTCAATTAACCTTAGCGCAGAAGATTCCGGTTAGTGGTACAGTAATTGTAACTACTCCACAGCCAATAGCTTTATTAGATGCGCAAAAAGCTTTAGTTATGTTGCAAAAATTAAACATTCCAATTTTAGGAATAGTTGAAAATATGAGTTCTTTTATTTGCTCTAATTGTAATCATCAGCATGATATTTTTGGTGTGAATGGTGGTTTTGATATGGCCGCTAAATATGGAGTGCGATTGTTTGGTAATATACCATTAGATTTAAATATTCGTCGCCAAGCGGATTTGGGTATACCAACAGTCCTAGCTTTTCCAGATAGTAGTATTAGTAAAATTTATCATTCCATTGCAACAAACATTGTTGCGCAATTGTCTATTTTACCAATAGATTTAAAATTAGATACTTCACAAATAGTTATAGATTAGTTTAGGTATAATAATATGGGTATTAAATCAGATCGATGGATTAAAGAGATGGCGTTAAAACATAATATGATTTCGCCATTTTCTGACAAACAAATTAATGCTGGTAAGATAATATCTTACGGTGTTTCTAGCTATGGATACGATGTACGTTGTGCAAATGAATTTAAAATTTTCACTAATATTAATACTGCCATTGTTGATCCAAAACAATTTAACCCAGCAAGTTTTGTAGATGTTAAATCGGATGTTTGTATTATTCCACCTAATTCTTTTGTTTTGGCACATACTATTGAATATTTTAAAATACCACGCAATGTATTAACAATTTGTTTAGGAAAATCTACTTATGCTCGTTGTGGTATTATAGTAAATGTGACTCCTTTAGAGCCAGAATGGGAAGGGCATGTAACTTTAGAATTTTCTAATACTACTCCGTTACCTGCTAAAATTTATGCTAATGAAGGGGTAGCGCAAATGTTATTTTTAGGTGCAGATCCTAATGATGAATGTGAGATTTCTTATGCGGATCGTAAAGGTAAATATCAGGGGCAATTGGGAGTTACCTTGCCAAAAGTGTTTGGATAACTATATGCGAATATATTGGTTGTTAATGTTTTTAATGATAAATACTGCAAATGCTCTTTTAGTGGAGGATTTATATAATGCAGAAATTAAAGTACCATCTAAATCTATTAGTTTAGAGCAAAGAAATATTTTAATAAAACAGGAATTTGTTAAGGTATTAGAAAAAATTACAGGAAAACCCAAAAGCTTATCTATAGAAGATGTTGATAAATATGTTAGTAAGTATGAATACATGGATACTGTTGTTAATCAATTAAAAGATGATGAGCAACCGAATAACAAAACAATATTAAAAATATATTTTGATAAAAAATTAATTAATAAAGCTTTAGCAGAAAATGGTCACATGTTTTTAGATGAACATCGACCGTTAACTATTATATGGCCTAAGTCTTTTACAGCTGCCACTTTCAGTCCAGAGCAAGAATTATTACAACAAATTATAGTATTAGCAAAGAAACGTGGTTTACCAATTATTTTACCAATGTTTGATTTAAAAGAAGTAGAAATTTTGCATGCAGATCCATTGGATGCAAAATTAACAGATTCAATTAAACAGGCGTCTAAAAAATATTCTGCAGACGAAGTTATAATTGTAGAATGTAATACAAAAGATGATGTATTAAATATTTCTTGGAAATCTATTATTAATGATTGGCAGTTTAATGATCAGCTTGCTGATATTAATAATATAGACAATCAAAATGTTGAAACTAAAAGTATTAATTTTGCAATACAAGCTAATTTGTTTATTGATAAGCTTATGGAACATTTTGTTCATCATTATACAGTTGGAAACAATTCAGCAATAGCAAAAGAAGTAGTTTTAATGAAAATTAGTAATGTGATTAATTTAGAAGATTATGTGCAAGTTGAAAAATATTTGCAAAATTTAGCTGTTGTTAACACTTTTCAAGCTACAAAATTTCAAGCTGGCGAAGTGGAATTTTCCATTGTAGCAACCGGCGGTAAACAAGCCATAAAAAATGCTGTTTCAACTAACAAATTATTACAAGAAGAGCACAATAATAATCATGACGATAACACATTGATTTATACGCTACAATTATCATAAATATGCTAGTACAATTGCCGTTAGAGTTTAAATTATTAGATAATGCAACTTTTAATGGGTTTTTTCCTGGAAGTAATCAACAATTATTATTTGCGTTGAAAAATTTTTTAGAACCACAAAATGTTCAAGAATTTTTTTATTTGTGGGGTAAACATGAAGTTGGTAAGACACATTTATTGCAAGCTTGTTGTAACAATGCTTTAGAGAATAATATACAAGCGATTTATTTGTCATTAAAAAATATATTAAGTAATTTTAGCAGTAGTGATAATTTTTTTAATGGTTTAGAGAATATATCTTTATTATGCTTAGATGATGTTCATTTAATTGGATCCAATTATGTTTTAGAAGAAAATTTATTTTATTTGTTTAATAATATTCGTGCTAAAAAACATAAATTGATTATCGCAGCAACTTTGCCGCCTAATGGTTTAAAATTACAGTTGCCAGATTTAAAGTCACGTATGACTTGGGGGGTTACATATCATTTACATGAATTAACTGAACAAGAAAAAATTGCTGCACTAATGATGCGTGCCGAGCAAATTGGGTTGCAAATTAGTAAACCAGTTGCTAATTTTTTACTTTCTAGAATGTCTAGGAGTACTGGCCAATTATTTGCTATTTTAGAGCGTTTAGACAGCGCTTCTCTGGCTGCTAAACGTAAGCTGACTATACCGTTTGTTAAAGAAGTATTGGATTTATAATAATATTAAGTTTTTACCATCTGCGTGGTATTGGTTTTTGGCGATCTGGTTTCATTTTTTTTGGTTGCTGCATTTGTTTGAGTTCATTATAAAAATCTATAGTTTTTGTAGCTATATTTTTAAGGTTGATTAAGCCTTGTTGTAGATCTGGTTGTTTAAACAATGCTTTTAGATTTTCTGGAGAATTTTCTAATTGAATTAATAATGATTCATAGAGTTCTAATGTTCTATCATAAGAAGATTTGTTAATAGTACCGTCCTTAGTATAACTCAATTGTATTTTATTTTGTTCTTCCATCATTTGAATAGCCGTATTAGTTATGTTCAACAAAATTAATGATTGTTGATATAATGGCATAATAGTAAAAATAGTATTATTTATTTGATTGAACTGACTTCTTGGGATTGTTGGTGTTTGTTGTAATAATTTATAATAATACGAGATATTATTGTAATGTTTTGATATGTCTTCGCAACATCTTTTTCTATAACGTAAATCACCTGAAAAATGTAGTTTTTGATATACAGATGTAATGTTGTTGCAGGATAATTGAATTGCTTCAATTATAGGATCAATTTTTATATCATTAGGTTGAGGTTTTTTTATGTGAGCTGCTCTTTGATGTCGTTCAAATCTTTTTCTTTGCTCATACGCCCAATGTTTTAGGTACATTTCTCGTACTAATTGTTTCTTTTTCAGGTATTTTAGATATTCTTCTGGTGACAATTTTCTGTTGTGTTCTTGTTCTTTTGGTGGAACAAATTTTTTCTTTGTTGCTTCAGCTTGGGTAAACTGAGTAGGTTGAGCCTTGGGTTTTTGTGGCTGTGTTTTTGGTAATGGATTGCTTTCTATGGTAATACTTTTTTCACCTTTGTTTCTAAGAGTTTGTAAAGAGCTTTGTAAAATTGTTAGCATATCGTTTTCTTGTAGTAAATTATTTATCATTTTAAATAAAGTTTCAGCAGTTTTTGGTGTAGATCTTGTACTTAAGCTAAGATCATATTTATCAGGATGTAGCAGTAGTGCTAACCCCTTATAAATAGTTGCTTTTTGAGTATCATTTAATGGTGGCTTAATATTTATTAAATTGTTTAAAGTTCTTTTTTGTAATGATTCTTCATTGTCATTATGTTTTTTATCATAGTTGGATAAGTATTCTACTAATATATCGAAATTTTCTTTATATTTTGAATTGATTACTTTTTGATGAGCTCCTGGTTGAACCAGGTCAAAATTATATCTATACACCATATAGTATTACTCCAACAAATTATTGTTTATTTATTATCTTTATTGGTTAGACCTATAGATTGTAAAAATAGTTGCATTAAATATTTGATGTATATGCAGGATTGTATGGGTAATATTTCAGGTTACGCTTACATAAATAGATTCAATCTGATCAAGTTGGTCGTAATTTCTTTGAGCTAGGAAAATTCATTATAGTTTGAACGTCTGCAACAAAATGTTCTTTCACATAGTTATCAAGACGAACTTCGTTATTATTTAAATTTATTAATTTACTGTAAAGTGTTTGTTCTTCTTGATCTAAATTTGTATAAAATTCGTTACTAGTTTCTTGTGTTTTGTTTTGCAAATAACAGTACACCTTTAATATCGCACTCATGCTATTTTTTATAAACATGTTCATAGTGCAATCATGAAGATAAAATTGATCTAATGCTTCATTTACCTCTCGTTTTAATTCGTCATAATCTTGTTGCGTTGGTGCTCTATTAGAGTTGCATGGGATGATAATCTTTGTCATGTATAACCTCCTTGTCATCAATAAAAAAATTAATATAGATTATAAGTAACATTAAAGAATGTCAATGCAATGTTTTAGATAACATCATATCAGATCCTTGAAATGCTGATTGTTGAGCGGAAGATTATGATTATAACTTCCCATGGCAATGCTTGTATTTTTTACCAGAATTACATGGGCAAAGTTCATTTCTACCTATTTTTTGAGTATTATGCTCAATATCATCTTTAGCATTAATAGAAACTACATTATTTAAATCTAATGTTTGAGGATCCATATTGTTATCGATGTTATTTAGATCATCATGCCTATATTCGATTTCTGTTTGGTGTTGTGGAAACATTTGTTCTACAGAATTAACATCATCACTATTTTGGAAATTAATACGCGCTAATGTAGTAATAACTTCTCTTCTAATTGTTGCTAACATTATGGTAAATAAATTAAATGCTTCACGTTTATATTCTTGTTTAGGATCTTTTTGTGCGTAACCACGCAAATGAATGCTTTGTCTTAAATAATCCATAGTTGCTAAATGTTCTTTCCAATGATTATCTAATACATTTAACATTACAACTTTTTCTAAATGTCTCATATTGGCAGAACCAATTAAGCTTTCTTTTGCTGCAAACGATTCATCAAAAAAGTTAATTATTCTTTGTTTTAGATCATCAGCGGATAAATTAAGATCTGTTTCCAACCACTTGCTTATTGAAATTTGATTATGTAATTCATTTGCTAAATATGTTTCTAATCCAGGTATATTCCATTCCTCTAGCAGACTATTAATTGGAATAAATTCTTCTACAATGTTTTCTAATTCTTGGTGTTTAATATCTTGGATCATTTCGCTACAATCTTCTGTTGCAATTAATTCAGACCTTTGTTGATAGATCACAGTACGCTGATCATTAGCTACATCATCAAATTCTAATAATTGTTTTCTAATTTCAAAATTATGTCCTTCCACTTTTTTTTGGGCATTTTCTACAGCCCTAGTGATTAATTGATGAGTAATCGCTTCGCCTTTTTCTAAACCTAATTTATTTAAAAGTGTCGAGATAGTATCTGATATAAAAATACGCATTAAATTATCTTCTAAAGATAAGTAAAATTTAGTAAGACCAGGATCTCCCTGCCGTCCGGTTCTACCGCGAAGCTGATTATCTATACGACGTGATTCATGCCTTTCTGAACCAATTACTTTTAAGCCACCAAGCGTTATTACTTCATCGTGTCTTTTGCTCCAAGCTGATTTGCGATTAAGAATTTCTTCTGGATCATCAGAATTTATTTGAGCTAACTCAGCTTTTAGGTTGCCACCTAATACTATATCCGTACCACGTCCTGCCATATTAGTAGCAATAGTTATGGCTCCTGGACGACCAGCTTCGGCTATTATTTCTGCTTCTTTTGCATGAAATTTAGCATTTAATACCTGATGTTTAATGTTTTTTTGTGATAACAAATTGGATAAAAATTCCGAGTTTTCTATAGAACTTGTGCCAACTAATACTGGTTGACGACGACTTACACAATCTTCTATGTCTGCTAAGATAGCTGCATATTTTTCGTGGCTTTTAAGGTAAATTACATCTGATAAATCATGTCTTCTGCAAGGTACGTTAGTAGGAATAACTACTACTTCTAAACCATAAATATGTTGCAATTCAAATGCTTCTGTATCAGCTGTTCCTGTCATGCCGGATAATTTGTCATATAATCGAAAGTAATTTTGGAACGTAATAGATGCTAAAGTATGACTTTCACTTTGAATAGGAACTTGTTCTTTTGCTTCCACTGCTTGATGTATACCATCAGACCAACGTCTACCTACCATTGCGCGTCCGGTATGTTCATCAATAATAATTATTTCTTTATTTTTTATTAAATAATCAACATCACGTTTAAATAAATAATGAGCCTTTAATGCTGCATGAACATGGTGCATTAAATTAATATTTATAGTGTCATATAAACCTTGCCCATCACGTAATAAATTTTCTTGTAACAAAATTTGTTCTATGTGTTCATGCCCATGTTCAGTTAAAAGCACTTGTCTAGCTTTTTCGTCAATCGTAAAATCTTGATTTATAGTTAAATTTTTAATTAGGCTGTTGATGCGCACATATAAATCAATAGTTTCTTGGCTTGCTCCAGATATAATTAATGGGGTGCGTGCTTCATCAATTAAAACTGAATCTACTTCATCAACAATGGCATAAGCAAGACTGCCTTGTACAACTTCGTTCTTAGAAAATGCCATATTATCTCGTAAATAATCAAAACCAAATTCATTATTAGTTCCGTAAATTATATCCGCACTATAGGCTGCAATTTTTTCTTCTTTAGACATGTGTTCACTAGTTATAACGCCTACAGTTAAATTTAATGCATCATAGATAGGTTTCATCCACATAGCATCGCGTTTAACTAAGTAATCGTTAATGGTTACAATATGTACCCCATGTCCCGTAAGAGCATTTAAATAAGCTGGTAAAGTAGCAACTAGAGTTTTACCTTCACCGGTGCGCATTTCGGTAACCTTACCTTGGTGTAATACAATTCCGCCAATTAATTGTACGTCGAAATGACGCATATTTAATGTACGTTTTGCAACCTCTCTAACTACAGCAAAGGCTTCTGGTAACAATTGTTCTAAAGTTTCTCCGTTTTGGTAGCGATTTTTAAATTCCTCGGTTTTATTTGACAGTTCTTTGTCACTGAGATTGCTAACTGTTGGTTCTAACTGATTAATTTCTAAAACTATTTTAGATAGTTTTTTTATGGTTCGCTCATTTTTACTGCCGAAAATCTTTTTTAGTATTTCTATAAACATTTGCTATAAACTCACTTATATCTTTAAAATTATTTTTAAAATCTTAATATTTTTATACTGATGAATCATACTATGAAATATACTAGCATACAGCACATAAATAAATTATTACAAAATTCTCCAATAATCATAGATGTTCGGAATAAATTGCAACAATTACAGCAACTAAATAAAGCAGTAGCTAATTTATTGCCACCTACAATAGCTAGTAATTGTTCTGTTGCCAACTTGAGAGATGGCTTACTTGTTTTAACAACTAACAGTCCTGTTTGGAGACATCAAATTAATTTTTTAAAGATGGATTTGCTAGATCAACTAAGAATTAGCAATCCACTTTGGGCTGGAATTAGCGCAATATCAGTGACTATTGATTATTTAATAGAAGACTTAGATAAATATCAAAAAGATCCAAATCCAGTTAATAATATTAATATCGATAGTAAAACTAAAAATTTTAATATTTCATTAGAAACTGCGGAATTAATGAATACAATTGCTAACCAGTCTATTAGTTATCAACCATTATCTGTTGCATTAAAAAAATTGATTGAAAAAATTCAGAAGACTTAAATTTCAAGCACCACAACGAGATATTAATAGTATTATCAAACTGCTTAATCGCGAACTAAAAAGGCTTACCTGGGCTTTTTCCTGTCACTTGCCTATCAAAAATCGATAAACATAAAAAAAACGTTGTATGATTTTTTTACGACTCAAGGGCATTGATTATAACGATTGCACTATAATTTAAAATAAATGTCACTAAAAACAAGGAAAGTTGCAAATGATGTATTTGATTATAGTTGATGCAAGTAAAGGAAATTTAGTTTGTGTTATTGATGATCAAACATTTTTTAAAGCTGTAAAATTAGAGTTAGAATCTTTGTCTAGTAGTAGTCGAAGATTTGATAGCAGTATAGAGCCTTTTGGGGTAGAAGTTGTTTATTCAGAAGATCCATTTGGCGCAAAAAAAATATTACTTAGCATTAACAATCCGAGACCGGAAGAGACAGTCAATGATACAATTAAATTTTTTACCAATACATTAAAATTAATAAATATAAGAATGCAGATCCATCCTGATTTACAAGAAGAACTAGATTCGGCAACAACCCAAATACTTTATAAACAAACAGATCATAATTTTACTAGTCAAAGACAAAAATTTAAAATGTAAAGAACGTACATGCAATAACTTAGATAGTTCAGTTATTGCGTACGAATTATGGTTAATGGGGAGGGGCGTGTAGAGATTAGGAAATGCTGGAGCAGTACTGCTCCAGATTGGTCATTTAGGCCTCACCCAAACACTCTCAACTATAAGTCACGCTTACAACAGCCCTCTCCAGCTAACGCTGGTAGAGGGCATAATCATATACCTGTTCAGATATAGTAGGTGTTTTTCTTAAAATTTGTGCACATTCTAATAATTTGTGTTTTTGCATAATATGATAAAAATAATTAAAAATTTAATGAAAATATATAGCATTTTTTATAAGATATATTGAATCTTTATTGATATTAATGTTTCCGCCCTCTACCAGCGTTAGCTGGAGAGGGCTGTGGTAAGAGTGACTTATAGTTGAGAGTGTTTGGGTGAGGCCTAAATTAGCAAATTAATTGTTCGCTCTTGACGGCCCTGATTGGATAAGACTGATCATTGCTGAACAATAAAAAACATAGTAATATTTTAATTGAATAATTTATTCAACGTTAGTCATTAAGGCTGGGGGTAAACTAAAAATGATCAAAATTGCATACCTAGCAGATTATCCAGAGTATGTTAATGATCTTGTTCAGTGGAACTATAATTTGTGGCATCAATATGATCCTTCTTTAACCATGGAAAAATCAAAAAAAGTATTTGAAGAAAGAAAATTAAATAATAATAAAATTCCATTAACTATAATTGCCCTTGATAAGAATATTTCTAATAATACAGATCGTCTCGTTGGCATGGTTACATTGAAAGAAAAAATTCCGGTTCCTGGTTACGAAGATAAAACACCGTGGTTAGGAAGTTTATATGTATTAAATAGCAGGCAACGCCAGGGGATAGGTAGTAAATTAGTTGCAAACATATGTGATATAGCTACAAATCTAAATTATAAAGAATTTTTTTTATTTACTTCTGTTCCTTCAATGTTGCAGTGGTATTTAAAGCACGATTGGAAAATTTTACAAGAAGATACCTACCCAAAAGGTAATCCGGAATATGAACACCCAATAACTATCATGCATAAATATTTATGAACTGTTTATGTTTGCGTGAACGTTTGGTAGTTAACTAATATCCCAAGTCCAAGAAGGACTTAAATTAAACAATTGACCAGAACATTTAACTTTGGGTAATATGTTGGTTTTAATCTTATGGAATAACATGAAATTTCAATTTGCAAGATATTTAGCGGGCTTTCTTTTTGGGTTGTTGATTAGTATTAGTCCAGCTTTTGCTTTTGATTCGTTTGTTGTTCAAAAAATAAAAATTGATGGATTAAAAAGAATTTCTCAGGATGCAGTATTACAGGAGCTTAATTTAAAAGTTGGACAAAAATTAACTTCAGACAAAGCTCAACAAATCATAAAATCTTTATATAAAACTAATTTTTTTAAAGATGTACAATTAGAAAGAGACGGCAATAACTTAGTTGTAAAATTAAAAGAACGGTCGATTATATCTAAATTAGAAATAACAGGCATTAAATCTAAAGATCCAATTAATAAAATTTTAAAAGAAGCTCAAATTATAGAGGGATTGGTTTACGATCCAGGTGCTATTCATAAAGCTGAACGTGAGATTGAGCGTCATTATTTAAGTAGAGGTAGATATGGCGTGCAAGTTGTGACCAAAGTTAACGAGCAATTGCGTGATCGGGTAGAAGTTACATTTTCTATTTATGAAGGTGATGAAGCTAAGATTAAAGAAATTAAGATTATCGGTAATACTAAATTTAAAGAGTCGGTATTGTTAAAAAAATTCTTTCATGGCAAGACCAATTGGTTGTCGTGGTATACTAAAAATGATCGTTACTTTAAAGAAAAATTAGATGCAGATTTAGAAGTACTGCAATCTTATTATATGGATCGTGGGTATATTAACTTTCAAGTAGATTCTACCCAAGTATCGTTAACTGCAGATAAAAAGCATGTATATATTACTATAAATATTACTGAAGGAGAGCAATATCAATTTGGCAAAATAACCTTATCAGGACAATTTATTCTTCCTAAAAAAGAATTTGAAACAATTGTTGATAGTAACTTAAAAGATGGAGATACATTTTCACGTAAAGTATTATGGGAAACCAAAAAACAAATTGAAGATAAATTAGGAGATGTTGGTTATAGCAAATCAGAAGCTAGACTTAATTTTGAAACTATCGAAGAACAACGTAAAATTAATGTTGATATAGCTGTTAGTCCTAATCAGCGGATTATGGTACGTAAAGTCATGATTTCTGGTAATTATTTAACTCAAGATTTCGTATTACGTAGAATGTTACCACAATTTGAGAGTACTTGGGTGTCAAATAAAGATATTCAAGAGGGTAAACAACATATTTTACGTTATGGTTATGCTGGAAAAGTTGATGTAGTAACTCATCCAGTTGTCGATAAAGAAGATCAAGTAGATTTGGAATATAAAATGGAAGAACAGCGTACCATGCAGTTGCATGCAGGTATTAGTTATTCTGGTTCTGAAGGTCTTGGGTATAATTTAGGAGCAGACGTTAAAAATTTTATCGGAACAGGTCGTGATGTAGGGTTTTTATTTGAAAATAGCAAAGTAACAACTTCTTATAAATTTAATTACTATAATCCATATTTTACTATGGATGGTCTTGGTTTTGGTTATGATTTATATTTTCAAAGACATAATCTTAGCCGTCGTTCTAATATATTTGAGTATTCTACCGACAATATAGGCGGTAACTTAAGTTGGTCTATGCCAGTTTCGCAATATAGTGCTAGTTTTCTAGGGTTTGGTTATAACGAAACTAAATTACATACACCAGGTAACCCACCATTAGAAATTAAGGATTTTACCAAAAAGAAAGGCTTTAGTTATCAAGAATATATTGTGAATGTAGGCTGGCGTTATAATTCTTTAGATAGGTATATATTCCCAACCTCTGGTTTAACACAAAGAGCTGTTGTTAAACAAAATGTTCCACCATCAAAACTTAAGTATTATGTGCTTAGTTACGAATCTAGTTGGTATAAGCCAATTGTTGATAGTTATATATTTAATTTTGCTAGTGATCTTAGTTATGGTGGAAAGTATGGTAATGATCCATATCCATTTTTTAGAAATTTCTTTATTGGTGGGGCTGATAGTTTAAGAGGCTTTGAAGAACGTTCTTTAGGTCCTAAAGATTCTCAACATCGTCCAATTGGGGGTAATTTGTTGGTAAACTTTAGAACTGCAGTTATTTTTCCTGTACCATTTAAACCAGATCTAGAAAATGTTAGACCATCTTTATTTATGGATATTGGACAAGTATATGATACTTATAATAAATATAATCGTGATCCAAATAGGGGCTTAAGATATGCAGCTGGAGTATCGGTTGCTATTAATACACCATTAGGTGTGCCAGTTACTTTAAGTTTAGCTAAACCATTAAATGCTAAAAAAAATGATCAAAAAGAAACATTCTCATTTACATTTGCTGCAAATTACTAGGGAGATATAAGTTGAAAAAATCAATAAAAATTATTAGCTTAACAATAATGCTATCATTCGTATTACTAAGTTTTCATAAAACTTGTTTTGCAGCTGGCGGTACTGTTTTAAAAATTGGTATTATAAATACTAAAAATTTAGAAAATTGTTTGTATGCTAAAGACATT
This sequence comes from uncultured Francisellaceae bacterium, assembly GCA_903822055.1. GTDB lineage: Bacteria > Pseudomonadota > Gammaproteobacteria > UBA6186 > Azoamicaceae > UBA6186. The sequence continues at coordinate 15,498 of CAIJNR010000028.1, forward strand.
CAAAAAAAACTAGAAAAAGAATTTAATCCTCGTGGTGATAAGTTTCAAATCAAAAAACAAGAATTACAAAGTAAGAGAGATTTGCTACAACGTGATCAGGCAGTATTATCAGAAAAAGAACGTATAACTAAAGAACGTGAATTAAATAAATTGCAACAAGAAGCTCAGCATATGTTCGAGAGTTTAGATGCAGAATTTAAATCGCGTCAGCAAGAAGAGTTGATTACATTTAATAAGATTGTAGACAATGCAGTATCTACTTTAGCAAATAAAGAAAAATATGATTTAATTCTACCAGATCAAGTTGTGTTATATAGTGCTGATGTTCTAGATTGTACTGATCAAATAATTACAGCTTTAGATTCACAATTTAAAAGTAAAAAATGATTGAAGTATGCTTATAATTTACCCTCCTTAGAAAGACGAAGGAGGGTGGTGCCGCAGGCACCGAGTGGGTGTTAATGTTAAAATTAAATAAATCAATTAATTTATCAGAACTAGCTAAAATAATTGATGCAGATTTGCAATTGCCTATTCGTTCAACTAATAATGATGTTAATAAAGTTATAAGTTCTTTAGAAACTATAGAGCTTGCAAATTCTGAACAAGTAACATTTTTAGCAAATCCATTATATGCAAAATATTTAGCAGAAACTAATGCTTATGCAGTTATTATTCATCCTAAATATATAAATAAATGTAAAACAATAGCATTAGTTACTAAAAACCCTAGGCTGGCTTTAGCAAAATTATTAGGTTTGTGCGAAGCAGAAAAACCATTGCCTAATATCCATGCTTCTTGTGTTAAGGGGCATAATGTTAATTTTGGTAAAAATGTAACTATCGAGGCTGGGGTTGTAATTGGTAACAATTGTTCAATAGGTAATAATACTGTTATTAAAGCTAATGTAGTTTTATATGATAGGGTACAAATTGGTAAAAACTGTTTAATTCATAGTAATACTGTTATTGGTTCTGATGGTTTTGGTTATGCCCAAGATGAAGTTGGTAACTGGATAAAAATGCCTCATCTTGGTGGGGTTGTTATAGAAGATGGGGTTGAAATTGGTAGTAATACTTCTGTAGATCGTGGTTGTATTGGCAATACCTTAATTAAAAAAGGTGTAATTATAGATAATTTGGTGCAAATCGCGCATAATGTAATAATTGGCGAACACACAGCGATTGCTGGATGTGTAGCAATCGCTGGTAGTGCGGTTATAGGTAATCGTTGTTTAATTGGTGGAGCAGCTAGTATTGCTGGACACTTAACAATTGTAGATGAGGTGCATATTACAGCAACATCTAGTATTAATAAATCTATATTACAAAAAGGGATTTATTCTTCTGGATTGCCAGCTAAAGAGAATACTACTTGGAAAAAAAATATTGTAAGATTTAATTTATTAGATCAAACTTTTAAAGATCTATTTAAAAGAATTAAAAAATTAGAAGAAAATAGTGATTAATATGAGCATGGATATACTAGATATTATTAAATATTTACCTCACAGGTACCCATTTTTATTGATTGATAAAGTGTTAAGTTTTGAAGTAGGTAAAAATCTTTCGGCAATTAAAAATGTTACTATAAACGAACCATTTTTTACTGGTCATTTTCCAGCCAAACCTGTCATGCCAGGAGTTTTACTTATAGAAGCATTAGCACAAGCTGCAGCTATTTTAGCATATCGTAGCTTAGATAAACCAAATCCAGAAAACACTTTGTTTTATTTAGGATCGATAGATAATACTAGATTTAAAAAAATAGTAGTTCCAGGTGATCAATTATTATTAAATATACAAATAACTGCCCACAGAAACACTATTTGGAAGTTTACTGGGTGTGCATTAGTTGATGGACAAATAGCTTGTAGTACCGAAGTAACTTGTGCAGAAGGATCTGTTTCATGATAAGTTCACATGCCATTGTTGATCAAAATGCTAAATTAGCTAAAGATGTTGTTGTAGAAGCATTTTCTATTATTGGTAAAGATGTAGAAATCGGTGCAGGTACCTGGATCGGACCTCATGTTATTATTAAAGGTCCAACTAAAATTGGTAAAAATAATAAAATTTATCAATTTTCATCGATTGGAGTAGAGTGTCAAGATAAAAAATATCAAGGTGAACCAACTACTTTAGAAATTGGTGATAATAATGTATTTAGAGAAAGTTGTACTGTGCATCGTGGTACTGCGCTTGGTAGAAATGCAACAATAATTGGCAGTAATAATTTATTTATGGTTAATACTCATGTCGCCCACGATTGTATAGTAGGTAATGACATAGTATTTTCTAATGGAGCATCAATTGCAGGACACGTGGAAATTCATGATCATGTTAACTTAAGTGGTTTTGTTGGAGTAAATCAGTTTTGCAATATAGGTGCGTATAGTTTTGCAGCTGGTGGATCAATGATAATAAAAGATGTGTTGCCATTTGTTATAGTAGCAGGCCATCCTGCCAAGGTGTGTGGAGTTAATGTAATTGGTTTGGAACGTAACAATTTTGATCCAAATACTATCGCTATTATTCGGCAAGCATATAAAATTATTTTTATATCTAGTAAAACAGTTGTGGAAGCAATAGAAAAATTAATACCATTAGCTGCCAAACATCCAGAAATAAAAATGTGTATAGAATTTTTACATCAATCTAAACGCGGAATTTTACGTTAGTAGTATCCCATATGGCTTTGAAAATCGTTATTGTAGTCGGAGAATTGTCTGGAGACATTCTAGCTGCTAGTATGCTTCAAGAATTAAAACATCTTGTTCCAGACGTAGAAATAGAAGGCATAGTTGGTCCAAATTTGATTAGATTAGGTGCTAAAGAATTATATAGCATGAGACACTTATCTTTAATGGGGCTTGTTGAACCATTATTAAACTTACCAAAACTTATATATATTCGTTACAAATTATATAAAAAAATTCTTAAAGATAAACCAAATTTATTTATAGGAGTCGATGCTCCAGAATTTAATTTATGGTTAGAAAAAAAATTAAAACAATCTAACATAACTACAGTGCATTATGTAAGTCCATCAGTATGGGCATGGCGTTCTGGTAGGGTTAAGTTAATAAAAAAAGCTGTAGATTTAATGTTAACTTTATTTCCATTTGAAATAGATTTTTATAAACAGCACGACATAAAAGCAATATGTGTAGGCCATCATTTGGCAGATCAAATTCCCATGGTTACTAATGCTAAAGAGGCTAAACAAAAATTGGGGTTTGGCGAGTATGATAAAATATTAGCGATTATGCCAGGTAGTCGTGATAGCGAATTAGAACATTTAACTGAAATTTATTTACAAACCGTTAAAGAACTTTATTTAAGATTTCCATTTTTAAAATTTGTAATACCAGTTGTGAGTGGACAACATAAAATTTATGTTGAGCAATTAATTCAAAAAACTGTAAGTCGTGTACCAATTAAGGTTATGGTGCAAAATAGTCATGCAGTAATGCAAGCTGCAGATTTTGTATTAGTAACGTCAGGAACGGCAACACTAGAAGTTATGTTGTATAAAAAACCCATGGTTGTTGCTTATAAAACTAATTTTCTTACTTATATGTTGGTAAAAAAATTAATTAAAGTTAAATATATTTCTTTACCTAATTTATTATCGGATTCAGCTATTGTAAAAGAATTTATTCAAGATGACGTGACTACATATAATTTAACGCGGGCTTTATCTGATTTAATTAATGTAGGCGGAGCAACAGTGAAACAAGTAGCTGTTTTTGATCAAATTCATAAAGAATTGCAAAAAAATGCAAGTGTGACCGCTGCCCAATCCATAGCCAAATTGTTATCATGATAGCAGGAGTTGACGAAGCTGGGCGTGGTCCATTAGCAGGCCCAGTTGTTGCAGCTGCTGTAATTTTAAATCCAGATTGTCCAATAAATGGTCTTAAAGATTCTAAATTACTTTCTGCTAAAAACAGAGAAATATTGTTTGAGCAAATTAATAATCAAGCGTTGGGAGTAGGGGTTGGTATTTGTTCAGTGCTTGAAATAGAGAGTATAAATATCTTACAAGCTAGTCTGTTAGCCATGAAAAAAGCTGTATTAAATTTAAAAATAATTCCGAATAAAGTATTAGTAGATGGAAATATTTTACCAAAATGGTCATTTAATGCGCTGGCCATTGTTGGTGGTGATAGGCTTGAGCCTTGTATTTCTGCGGCGTCTATAATAGCTAAGGTTACTAGAGATAATTTGATGTTGTTGATGGATCAAAAATATCCAGAATATGGTTTTGCCAAACATAAAGGTTATGGTACCAAAGAGCATATTGATGCTTTAAAAAAATTTGGTAAAACTATAGAACATAGAAATATTTTTTTGCGGAAAATTTTGGGTAGTTAATAATTATTATCTTAGTTTTTTAGTGTTGTCTTGTGCATCTTTTGGATGAGGAGATGGAGGCTCAGGTTTGAGAGCAAAACCTTTTTTAGCATCCTCACTAGCCATTGGGCTAAAGGTCATAGATTCTTGGGCATTAGCATCTGATGATAGTCCACTTTGGGCTACTTTAAACTGATCATCCAGGTTATCTAGTTTTCCTCCTCCTGGCTTTGGTCCTCCTGGCTTTGGTCCTTCTGGTTTATTATCTGATGATGTTCCACTTATTTGATTATCAACTGGGCTGGCAGCTGTATGAGCGGCTTCATGCCCAGCTTTTTTACCAAAGTCTCGGCCAGCCTTTTCTCCTGCCTGAGAACCAATCTGCCCTCCCATCTCTTCTCCAATGGGAGCTGCTTCTGGACCTAACACTGCTGTTGCTGCAGCACCACCTACCGAGGCACCAGCAACCTTACCTCCCTCTTTACCAAGCTCTGCTCCAGTATCCCCACCCAGCTTTTCCGCCTCTGGGCTAATTGTACTTTCCACTGGACCAGCATTCTGATCTTTTTGATCTAGAGAAGAAGATTGAGGTTTAGGCGCACTTGAAGCAGTTTTACCAACATCATGGTCATCACTATCACCAGTTATTCCACCGAGATCTGGAGCATCACCGCCTGGTACGTCTGGTAGTCCTGACATAATTATATACCCTCAACCAATAAATTCTGAAATTTTGACGTTATATTTAATTATAGATTCATATAGGTGAATTTTCGGTATGAAAGAGGATATGCAAGTACATTGTATTAAAAATTATTTACTTCAAAAGTAGTTTTAACTAACGAGTCTCAAAATTGCTAAATTATTCAGCTTTATAAAGTTTATTATAAAAATCCTTGCTGTACTTTCCACAAATTTTGATATATTTGTCCTTTTTCTAATAAATATTCATGCGTCCCTTCTTCTACAACTCGTCCTTTATCAAACACTAAAATTCTATCCATGGTTTTAATTGTTGACAATCTATGTGCAATCACAATAACTGTTTTATTCTTCATTGCAAACCTTAATGATTCTTGAATCAACGATTCTGTAACCGAATCTAGTGCGCTAGTAGCTTCATCTAAAATCAAAATTGGTGCATTTTTTAACATAGCACGAGCAATGGCAATTCGTTGTCGTTGACCACCAGATAATTTAACACCACGTTCGCCAACTAATGTTTGATATCCTTGTGGTAAATTTGCAACAAATTCATGTACATGAGCAAGTTTGGCAATTTCAATTATTTCTTCGTCACTAGCTTCTAGTTTACCGTATCTAATATTATCTATAACACTACGATGAAATAGCAAAGGATCTTGTGGAATAAAGGCAATATTTTCATGAAGACTTTGTAAAGTAACCAAACGAATAGACTGATTATCGATCAAAATATCACCGCTTTGCACATCAAAAGTCCGCGTAATTAAATTTACAAAGCTACTTTTACCACTTCCAGAGTATCCAACAAGACCAATTTTTTCGCCACCTTGAATTACCAGAGTTTTATCTTCGAATAACTGTTGAAATTCGTTATAAAAAAACTTTACTCGAGAAAACACTATAGTCCCTGAGTCTATCTTAAGTGCTTTAGCATCGTCTGAATCAACTATATCGTGAGGTGTATATATAAATTGTAACGATTGCTTAAATACACCAAATTGTTCTGCAATTTTTAATAAAATTTCTGCAAACGACCAGGCATAGCTTAAAATGCTGAACATTAACATAAAAATTAAAACAAAGTCTCCGGCAGTTAAAGAACCACGCGATCCTAAATAGATCAAAAGGATTATTATTATTGCTTGAACGGATACAGACAAACTGTTCATTATAATTGCATACTGCATTAACTTTTTTTTAAGTTCTTGGTCTTTAATTGACATTTCATTTAATGAATTTCTGAGATATTTTTTTTCATAGGCAGTTCGGGCAAATAATATAACATTCATCGCATTTGCAAAACTATCTACTACATTTCCAATAGTACGATTCCTAGTTTCTTCATGTGTTTTAGAAAAAGGTTCTATTTTCTTGCTAATATAAAAAGCAGCTAAAATAAAAATTAGCGCTGTAATTGAAAATATTAAAGAAAAAAATGGATTTACTACTAAAGAAATCAAAATAGCACTAATGAATATGAGAAAATTTCTAAAAAGGGCTCTACTATTAAAAATCAAAGACTCAATACTATTAACTAAATCCATAATTCTATTGTTTATAGTACCGCTTAAATTATCCTGAAAAAATTTAAAAGAATGTTCGTGGATATAGTCAGAAACTTCATCAGTAACGTCAATCTTTAATGGTGATACTGACTTTGAAGATAAGTAGTTATTAACACACCAAGCAAAAAAGTTAAATATAATAAAAGCAATTAATAATGATGCTGGAAGCATGGTTGCTTGGATTAAAGTTTTGTTTCCAAAGAGGGGAATTGCAGTATCGATTAATTGTTTAATTATATAAGGTTGGATTGTGATATATAAAATGATAAAGATGTCGGTCAAAATCATTATAAAAAAATAAATACGATATGGTTGGAAAAAATGTTTAACAAATAACCTGGTGGTATTTGGTAGGATAGTTTGTTGATTATTTGCCATACTAATGAGGCTTAACCAGCAAGTCCCAAATTTGCTAAACTATTTAGTTTAGCTCTGCTTAGTAAAGCAGCTTGTGCGGCCTCTATGTTAGCATCTTGTCCCTTCCAAACATTAATACAAGTTTCTTGTAACGCTCTACCAAACGAGAAACTTAGATGCCAAGGTGCTATTCCTAATTTATTAATTGCATTTAAGCGTTCCGTGGCTTCATTTTCTGTTTGTCCACCAGATAAAAAATTAATCGATGGTACTGCAGCTGGTACTGTTCTTTTTAAAATTTTTACAGTTTCTAAAGCAATATCTTGAGTAGTATATGTTGTTTGGCAATTCTTTCCAGGTACTATCATATTAGGTTTTAAAACCATGTACTCTAATTTAACAGCATGTTTTCTTAATGTTTTAAATACTTTTATTAAGACTTTTTCGGTAATTTTTGAGCATTGTTCTAAATTATGATTGCCATCCATTAAAACTTCTGGTTCAACAATTGGTACTATCCCTAAGGATTGGCAAATAGCTGCATAACGGGCTAATTGTTCGGCATTTATATGTATAGCAAGCTTAGATGGTAAATTTTTAGTTTCATCAATATTAATTACAGCTCGCCATTTTGCAAATTTTACTCCATTTTCTTGATGTTTAGATAAATTTTCTATCAGGCTATCAAGCCCTTTGGTAATTTTTTCTTCATTATTTGGATAAATAGCAGTTAATCCTTGATCTACTTTTATGCCAGTTAATATATTTTGATCAGTAAATGCTTTAGAGATCTTTAAATTATTTTCTGAGTTATTTGTAGTGTTTTGATAAAGAGCTTGGTTAAGAGTTTCTTCAAATAGAATCACTCCACTAATATAGTTAGATAAATCTTTTGTGGTAGCTAATAAGCTTCTGTATTTACAGCGATTTTGTTCGGTATTTTCTAAATTTATGGTTGCAAAACGTTTACCAATAGTACCATGACTTTCGTCTATGGCTAAAATGCCCTTTTCTTTTGCCACTAATTTATTTATAGTATCCTGCATAGTGTTATCTAATGGGTTGTTTAGGTACATAAAAAAATTCTCCTATTATATTTTAACTTACACTATACAGTTTAAACATCAATATACTAAAGCAGCTTATGGAAAAAATCTACGATCCAAAATTAATCGAAAGCAAGTGGTGTGACTTTTGGGAAAAAAATAATTGTTTTAAAACCAAAGATTTTGATCCAGATGTAAACGCAGATCCAAATGTAAATATAGAACACACAAATAAGTCTTTCTGTATTATGTTACCGCCACCTAATGTAACTGGTAATTTACATATGGGGCATGCGTTTCAACATACCATAATGGATGCATTAATTCGCTTTAATAGAATGCTAGGTAAAGCTACTTTATGGCAACCTGGTATGGATCATGCAGGTATTTCTACTCAGATGGTCGTAGAACGGCAATTAATGGAACAAAATATAAAGCGTACTGATCTCTCCAGAGAAGACTTTGTTGCTAAAGTGTGGCAATGGAAAGAGCAGTATGGCGGTATTATAACCAAACAAATGAAGCGAGTTGGTACATCGATCGATTGGTCAATAGCTAAATTTACTTTAGATCCAGATTTTTGTAGTGCAGTTAGAAAAGTATTTGTTCAACTATATAAAGATGGTTTAATTTATAAAGGTCAAAAATTAATTAATTGGGATCCAATATTACAAACCGCGATCTCTGATTTAGAAGTAGTTTCTGAAGAAGTACCAGGTAATTTATGGTACATTAAATACCCAATAGCTAATAGCCAAGATTGCTTAACTATTGCAACTACAAGACCAGAAACTTTATTAGGTGATGTAGCTGTTTGTGTTAATCCATCAGATGCTAGATACCAAGATTTAATAGGTAAGTATGTTGTTTTGCCGATAGTTAATAAAAAAATTCCCATTATTGCAGATAGTTATGTTGATCAAGATTTTGGAACAGGTTGCTTAAAAATTACCCCGGCTCATGATTGGAATGATTATGCAATAGCATCTAGGCATAATTTACCATTAGTCAATATTTTTACTAAAGCTATAACTTTAAACTCTAATGTTCCAACAGAGTACCAAGGCTTAGATAAATTAACCGCAAGGAAAAAAATTTTAGCCGATCTCCAAAAACAAAATTTATTATTAAAAACAGAAGATTATATTCTTAAAGTGCCAAAATCTACCAACACTAATGCAGTTGTAGAACCATTTTTAACCGATCAATGGTTCGTAAAGATGGAAGAATTAGCAAAACCTGCAATAGAGGCGGTACAATCTGGGCGGATTAAATTTGTGCCACAAGAATGGAGTAATAATTATCTGGAATGGTTAAATAATATTCAAGACTGGTGCATTAGCAGGCAATTATGGTGGGGGCATCAAATACCGGCTTGGTATGATGATTCTAATAATATTTATGTTGCTGAGAATGAGCAAGAGGTTAGACGAATTTACGGTCTAGCTAATAATATTAAATTAACTCAAGAACAGGATGTATTAGATACCTGGTTTTCTGCTGCATTATGGCCATTTGTAACTCTTGGATGGCCAGAAAAAACAATTAAATTGCAAAATTTTTTTCCAACCAGCGTTTTAGTTACCGGTTTTGACATAATATTTTTCTGGGTAGCTAGAATGGTTATGTTTTCTTTAAAATTTACTGATCAAATTCCATTTGAAACTGTTTACATCCATGGAATAATTCAAGATCAAGATGGACAAAAGATGTCTAAAAGTAAAGGTAATGTTATTGATCCAATTGATTTAGTGGATGGAATTAGTTTGCCGGAATTAATAGTAAAGCGTACTACTGGTTTAATGCAGCCACAATTAAAAAATTCTATAGAACAAAAAACTAAGCAACAATTTCCCGATGGAATTAATTGTTTTGGTACAGATGCATTGCGATTTACTTTTTGTGCTATAGCGACTCATAGTAGGCATATTAAATTCGAGTTGTTACGTTTAGAGGGATATCGTAATTTTTGTAATAAATTATGGAATGCTGCTCGTTTTGTATTGCTGCATATTAAAGAACAAAAATTTGATTTAACTACATTGGATGTAACTAAAATAGCTAGCAATCATATAAGAGAGCAATGGATTTTATCAATATGGCAAACAGTTAAGCAAAATATTATTGATCATTTTGCTAATTATCGATTTGATCTGGTTAGCAAAGATATTTATGAATTCGTTTGGAACGAATATTGCGATTGGTATTTAGAATTTGCAAAATCAGTATTAATTGATCCAGATAAACCAGAATCAATTAAAGACACTACTAAATTAGTA